>NZ_RAWR01000054.1:0-45863 GCF_003986945.1 Corallococcus sp. AB018
CCCCTCTCCCCCCGTCCGACGCAACCCCCGAGGACCTGCGCGCCGTCGAGGAGCTTGCCCAGGCCCGCAACGCCATCGTCGAGCAGATTGAAAAGCGCGTCGTCGGCCAGCGGGACGTGGTGGAGCACCTGCTGATTTCGCTCTTCAGCCGCGGCCACTGCCTCTTCGTGGGCGTGCCGGGCCTGGCGAAGACGCTGCTCATCTCCACGCTGGCGGACGTGCTCAACCTGTCCTTCAACCGCATCCAGTTCACGCCGGACCTGATGCCGTCGGACATCACCGGCACGGACATCCTGGAAGAGGACAAGACCACGGGCCGCCGGTCGTTCCGCTTCATGCAGGGCCCGCTGTTCGCGAACATCATCCTCGCGGACGAGGTGAACCGCACGCCGCCCAAGACGCAGGCCGCGCTCCTCCAGGCCATGCAGGAGTACCGCATCACCGCCGGCGGCCGCACGTACCCGCTGGAGCTGCCCTTCCTCGTCTTCGCGACGCAGAACCCCATCGAGCAGGAGGGCACCTATCCCCTCCCCGAAGCGCAGCTGGACCGCTTCATGTTCCTGGTGGACGTGGGCTACCCCACCGCCGAGGAGGAGGTGCAGATCGTCAAGAGCACCACCGCCGGCGCGCCGCCGAAGCTGGAGAAGATTCTGTCCCCCGAGCGCATCCTGGCCCTCCAGGAGCTGGTGCGCCGCGTGCCGGTGCCGGACCACGTGGTGCGCTACGCGGTGGAGCTGGTGCGCCACACGCGTCCCAAGGAAGCGGGCGCGCCGGACTTCGTGGCGAAGAACGTGTCCTGGGGCGCGGGCCCTCGCGCGAGCCAGTACCTGGTGCTCGCGGCCAAGGCGCGCGCCATCCTCAACGGCCGCTTCGTGGCCACGGTGGAGGACGTGCGGGCGCTGGCGAGGCCCGTGCTGCGCCACCGCGTGCTCCCCAACTTCACCGCGGAGAGCGAAGGCATCACGTCCGTGAAGCTCATCGACCAGCTCCTCACGGTGGTGAAGGGCTAGGCGCTTCCACCCCATGTCGCTGCTCGACGCCCAGACGCTGTCCCGCCTCCAGGGCGTGAAGCTGCGCGCCCGCGCCGTGATGGAGGGCGTGCTGTCCGGCCTCCACAAGAGCCCCCATCAGGGCCAGAGCGTGGAGTTCGCCGAACACAAGGAGTACGCCCCCGGCGACGAGCTGCGCCACCTGGACTGGAAGGCCTACGGCAAGTTCGACAAGTACTACGTCAAGCGCTTCGAGCACGAGACGAACCTGCGCTCGGTGATGGTCGTGGATGCGTCCGCGTCCATGGGCTACCAGAGCGGCGCGATGTCCAAGCTGGAGGTGGCCAAGACGCTCGCGGGCGCGCTCAGCTACCTGCTCGTGCGCCAGCAGGACGCGGCGGGCCTGGCCGTCATGGTGGGCGGCGCGTTCAAGGACGTCCCGCCCCGAGCCTCCGCCGGACACCTCAACGTGCTGCTGGACGCGCTGGAGCACACGGAGGCCAAGGGCCCCACGGACCTGGGCAGCGCGGCGGATCACCTCGCGGAGGTGCTGCCCCGGCGCTCCACGGTCATCGTGCTGTCGGACCTGCTGGATGAACGGCAGGAGGCGCTCAAGCGCATCCTGGCCCTGCGGCAGCGCAAGAACGACGTGGCGGTGTTCCACCTGGTGGACCCGGCGGAGCTGACGTTCCCCTTCGACGACCCCACCCTCTTCCTGGACATGGAGGGCGAGGGCCGCATCGAAGTGAACCCGCGTGAAATCAAGCAGAGCTACCTGGAGGAGTTCGGCGCGTTCCTCGCGGACGTGAAGGCGAAGTGCGCCGAGGCCGACGTGGACTACGAATTGGTACGCACCGACGAGCGGCTGGATGAGGTGCTGCTGCGCTTCCTGGGACGCCGAGGGAGGCGCCGGTGACGTTCGGCAACCCGTGGTTCCTGTTGGGCGCGCTGGGTGCGCTCATCCCCGTGCTGGTGCACCTGTTCGACCGGCGCCGGCCGAGGGCGCATCCGTTCGGGCCGCTCGCGTTCGTGTTGCGCAGCCAGAAGCGCACGGCGAGCCGGCTCAAGCTGAAGCGGCTGCTCCTGTACGCGCTGCGCACGCTCATCCTGCTGGCGATTCCCATCGCGCTGGCGCGACCGGAGCTCACCCGCGACGCGCAGGCGGCCACGGTGACGCGCGGCCCTGCGGCCACTGCGGTCATCCTGGACGCATCGCTGTCCATGCGCTGGTCGGACGGCACGGCGAACTTCGAGAAGGGCCGCGACGAGGCGCGCGACGCGCTCAAGGACCTGCTGCCGGAGGAGCCCGCGACGGTGATGGTGTGCACGGCGTCCCCGGAAGCGCCGCCGCCGCCGGGCTTCGACCGGGCACGGCTGCGCGCGTTGGTGGACGAGGCGAAGCCCACCTACGGCACGGCGGACCTGTCGCGCTGCCTGGACATGGCCGCGCGGTCGTTGGAGGAGAACCCGATGCCGGGCAAGCGCCTGGTGGTGGTCTCCGACATGACGGTGTCCGGATTCCGGCTGGAAGCGCCGCCGCCCACGGTGAAGGGGCCCACGGGCGCCATGGTGAAGCCGGAGGTCGTGCTGCGCGACGTGGCGTCCGGGCGCGAGTCGCTGGACAACCACGCGCTGGTGGACCTGCGGGTGGAGCCCGCGCTGCAGGCGGGGCCGCGCGCGTACCAGTTCACCTTCACGGTGCGGAACTTCGGCGCGAAGGCGGCCAAGGACCTGGAGGCCGCGGTGCGCGTGGGCGAGTCCACGCTGGCCAAGGGCTTCGTGGACGTGCCCGCGGGCGGCACGACGCAGAAGACGCTGACGGTGCGCTTCCCGCAGGGCGGCACGGTGGTGGGCCAGGTGACGCTCGCGCCGGACTCGCTGGCGGAGGATGACCGGCGGTCCTTCGTGCTGCCGGTGCCGCGCGGGTTGAAGGCGCTGGTGGTGAACGGCTCGCCGCACGCCACGCGCTACCGGGACGAGGCCTTCTTCGTGGACGCGGCGCTCACGTCGCCGGGCTCGCCGGTGGACGTGGCGGTGCGCGACGCGGAGGTGGGGCTGCGCGAGGACTTCAGCGCGTATGACCTGGTGCTGCTGCTCAACACGACGGCGCCGTCGGCGGAGGAAGCCCAGAAGCTGACGGCCTTCGTGGAGAACGGCGGCGGCCTCTTCGTGAGCGTGGGCGACCACGTGAACCCGGAGGCGTACAACCAGCGGCTGGGCACGCTGCTGCCGCGCCCCCTGCGCCTGGTGCGCACGAGCGCCGAGCGCGAGGACCCGGACGCGGAGACGAAGACGGCGAAGCTGGCGCAGGTGAAGGTGGACCATCCGCTGTTCGCGCCCTTCACGGGCCGCGCGGAGGAGGGGCTCATCGGGGCGCGCTTCTACAAGTACATGCTGCTGGAGGCGGACAGCCCGTCCGCGCCGGGCACCAGCCAGGTGCTGGCCACGTACGAGGACGGGGCGCCCGCGGTGGCGGTGGCGCGCCGGGGCAAGGGGCGCGTGGCGCTGTTCACCAGCACGGTGGACCGCGACTGGAGCGACTTCGCCATCCGCACGAGCTTCCTGCCGCTGATGCAGCGCTTCGCCGCGTACCTCACGGGCTCACTGGAGGAGCGCGAGGAGGTGCGAGTGCGCGTGGGCGAGACCGTGACGCTGCGCCCGGAGGGCACGCAGAAGGTGGCGGGCGTGCGCGCGCCGGACGGCAGCGAGCTGCCGGTGAAGGCGCAGCCGGACGGTTCGTTCGTGGCGGGGCCCACGGTGGAGCCGGGTGTGCACGCGGTGCTGGGCTCGGACGGGAAGCCCGTGGCCGCGCTGGACTTCGCCGCCACGCTGGATCCGGCGGAGAGCGACCTGACGCGCGTGCCGCCGGACACGCTGACGGCCTACTTCGGCGAGGACACGGTGAAGGCCTCCACGGGGGACGCGGACAAGCCCGCAGTGCCGCTGTGGACGTGGCTCATCCTGGCCGCGTGCCTGGCGTTCTTCTTCGAAGGCACCCTGCTCCGGAAGTAGCCCCGGCCGCTCCGCGCCCTGACAGGCAGCCGACGCTCGGGGAACGCATCCACTGCCCCATGGGCGGCGGGCTCTGCCACACTGCGCGGCCGTGAGCCCTGCTTCCGCCCTCTATCGCGACTGTGCCCGCCTCTTCATGGTGGGCTTCCCTGGCACCCGCATCGACGCCGACTTCGCGGCGCTGATGGACGATGGCATCTACGGCGCCATCCTCTTCAAGCGCAACGTGGGCACCGCGGCGGAGACCGCGGCGCTGTGCCGTGACATCAAGACGCGTGCGGGCCGGCCCTTCATCCTCTCCGTGGACCAGGAGGGTGGCCGGGTGGCGCGCCTTCGCGGTGAGCCCTTCACCGCCCTGCCTCCCATGCGTGAGCTGGGACAGCGCGGCGACGAAGCCCTGGCCGAGCGCGTGGGCAGGCTGCTCGCGCACGAGCTGCGCGCCGTGGGCTTCGACTGGGACTTCGCCCCCGTGCTCGACGTGGACACCAACCCGGCCAACCCCGTGATTGGCGACCGCAGCTTCAGCCGCGACCCCGTGGAGGTGGGCCGGCTGGGCGTGGCGCTCGCCAGGGGCCTGGAGGCCGGCGGCGTGGCGTCCTGCGGAAAGCACTTCCCCGGCCACGGCGACACGACGACGGACAGCCACCTCACGCTGCCGAAGCTGCCGCACGACCTGGAGCGCCTGCGCCGCGTGGAGCTGGTGCCCTTCCAGGCCTTCGCGAAGGCGGGGCTCGCGTCGCTGATGACGGCGCACGTGCTGTTCGACGCGCTGGAGCAGGGCGTGCCGGCGACCATGAGCCACCGCGCGCTGCACGACCTGCTGCGCAAGGAGCTGGGCTTCGACGGCGTGGTCGTCAGCGACGACCTGGAGATGAAGGCCATCGCGGACCACTACTCCGTGGCGGAGGCCGCGGTGCAGGGCACGCTCGCGGGCGTGGACCTGTTCCTCGTGTGCCACCAGGCGGACGTGCAGCGCACCGCCATCGAAGCGCTGGTGAAGGCGGTGGAGTCCGGCCGCGTCCCGCGCGAGCGCATCACCGAAGCGCACCGGCGCCTGGACGCGCTCGCCGCCCGCTTCGCGCACCCCGCCGAGGACCGGCTCGCCACGCTGGGCGACGCGGAGCACCGCTCGCTGGCGCAGGGCCTTGCCAGTGCCTTCACCGGCAAGGACCCCACGGAGGTCATGCTCGCGTCGCGTTAGTGGGTGGCCCTCCTGGAGCCCAGCTCGGAGCCCTGCCCCATGGGGCCCTGGAAGCGGTCCGCCCCGCCCCGGTCTCCGGGCACCGGCTCCTGGGGCGTGCTGAAGCCGGGGGCGCCAATCTGGTTCTGCTGGCCCATGTGGGCTCCGGTGCCGGCCGGTTCCGGCGCGGTCGCCTTCGCGTTCGTGGACTTGCTCGCGCCCGAGCCACCCGTTCCCGGCGGCGCGGGCTGCTGCGTGTTGGCGACGCCTTCGTAGCGACTCCCCGCGCGCGGCATCGTGGGCTTGTCACGGTTGCAGCCGGGGCCGACCAGCGCGGCCGTCGCGGCGCACACCGCCACCAGCGTCCAGTGATGAAGCGTTCTTGAGTGCATGGCCTGCTCCTCCCGGAAGCCATCACGGCCTCGACAGAAGGAGTGACCACCCCAGCGCCCCACCGGGAGTGGCGGGGCTGGAGGACGGACGCCCGTTGGCACGCTGGCCCGCGGGCGCCCCTGGACTTCCGTCCAACTACCGGTCGTGCAGGTAGACGGGCGGGCTGACGTAGGAGTACGGCGCCTCGAAGCCGCGCGTGGGCTCGTTCGCGGTGGAGACGTGCCAGCCGCCCAGTCCTTCGGCCGCGGGCGAGTAGGTCGCCCCGCCGAACAGGCCATAGCGGTGCGCCATCATGCCGCCCGCGTCGTCCCACTTGGAGTTGTCGGACTTGCCCGACTTCGCCGGCGTGCGCGGGTCGATGCTGGAGCCGATCTTCTCGATGGTGGAGTTGTAGCCCCGGTCCACCGTCAGCACGTGGGCGGGCAGCTTCGCGGCCGCGTCACCGTGGTGCGCGTCGGCGGGGTTCTCGTGCCCCTGCTGCTCGGCCACGTTGTAGACGGCCTCCGGCTGCGTCCCACGCTGCGCGAAGGCATTGCCCCGCGGCTCATCCGGCTGCTTGCCGCCCGTCTCCGGCAGCCCGCCACAGGCCGTGCCCAAGAGCACGCCCGCCGTCAGCGCCGCCGCTCCCATCCACCGCTGAATGCCTCGCTCGCGCATGTTCGTCGTCTCCGCCATCCCCGAGGAATGGTCATGCCGACCTCGCCTACCACCGGGCATCCACCCGAGGGCAGGCCCTGCCGGCCGCCCGCTGTCCGGCCCAAGGGCCGACAGGGCTTCATCGTGAACGGCCAGCCCCGCCCGGAAGGAGAGGAGCCAGCCACGGGCGCAGGCATACACGGTCCCGGCCTCCCTGTCCCGCCAGGAGTGCGCCGGCGCCCGCCCCGCTTCAGGCGCGCGCGCCCTTCCGGGCCGTCTTCGCCGCCGGGGCCTTCTTCGCCGCCGGTTTCTTGACAGTCACCGGCTTCGCCGCCGCAGGAGCCTTCTTCGCCGCAGGGGCCTTCGCCGGAGCCTTCACCGGAGCCTTCGCCGGAGCTTTCGGGGCCGAAGCCGCGTCGGAGGACGCTCCGCCCTGGAGCGTGGCCAGGACCTCCGCGACGTGGCCGGCCACCTTCACCTTGGGCCACACGCGGACGACCTTGGCGTCCGGGCCAATGAGGAAGGTCGCGCGGATGAGGCCCATGAACTTGCGGCCGTAGAGCGACTTCTCCCCCCACACGCCGTACGCGTCCGCCAGCGCGTGGTCCGGATCCGCCAGGAGCGAGAACGGCAGCCCCTGTTTCGTGGCGAACTTCTGGTGGGACGCGACGCTGTCCGGCGACACGCCCAGCACCACCGCTCCGGCCTTCACCAGCGCGGAGTGCTCGTCGCGAAAGTCGCACGCCTCCGTGGTGCAGCCGGGGGTCGCGTCCTTCGGATAGAAGTAGAGGACGACGTGCCGTCCCTTGAACTGCGAGAGGGAGACGGTGGCGCCGCTCTGGTCGGGGAGCGAGAAGCCGGGGGCCTTGTCACCTGCTTGGGGCATGGGCATGTGTCGGCTCCATACCCAGACCCCGAGGGCTTCTCAACTCCGCGCGCGTCAGGGACTTCAGCGCGCGCCCTCGTCCGGCGCATGGACCTCTTCGCCCGGCGGGTGGTCGTGGGCCTCCAGCCGGACCAGCTCCGCCTGGCAGCTCTCCAGCACCTTGCGCAGCACGCTGCGCGTCGCGTCCGTGTTGGCCTCGCCCATCTTCTTCGCGAGCGATTCACACGCGGCGCGCTTGGCCTCCACGTCGCTGGCGCCCTTGCCCGTCGCACCGGGCCGGGCCAGGGGGCGCGGTGGAATCTTCTCCTGGGCGGCCTTCAGCGCGGCCAGGCGCTTGTCGGCCTCCGGACGGGCCTTGGAGTCCTTGGGGACGGCCTCGAACTGGGCGGCGACCTCCGTCCACGCCGGGTCCTGGGCGCCGAGGTTCTTGTTGATCAACTCCTGGTAGCGCGCCTCGGCCTGCTTCAGCTGCTCCGGACCGGGGTCGGTGGAGCAGCCCGACAGTACGAGCAGACCCGCGAGCAGCAGCGCGGCGGAAGTTCGGGGATGGGCAATGCGCATGGTGTGGGACGTCCTCCTGCTGGCCACAGGGTTAAACCACGGCTAGGGTGCGCCGTCGTGGCTCCCATCCTGCTCGCCTTCCTGCTCGGCCTGACTCAAGGCCTGCTCCACGCCCTGGGGCCGGACCACTGCGCCGCCATGGCCACGCTCGGCACCCTGGGTGGCGGCCGGCGCCGCGTCGCCATCATGACGGCGCTGCGCTTCGCCCTGGGCCACGCGGCCATGCTGGGCGGCATCGCGGCGGTGTGCCTCTTCGCGGGCGTGGGCCTGTCGGAGACCTTCGAGCGGTGGGCGGAGGTGTTCGGTGGCGCGGTGCTGGTGGCGCTGGCCGTCACCGCCCTCATCTTCCCGCACAGCCTGGACCACGGCCACCCGCACCTGCCCGGCCACGACCGCGAGCCGCACGAGCACGTGCACACCGTGAGCACCGCCGCGGGCGCCTTCATGGCCGTGAGCGGCGTGCGGTCGCTGCTCATCGCGCTGCCCCCGCTGCTGGTGGGCGGCAGCATGAGCCTGTCCGCGTGGACGTACCTGCCCGGCTTCGCGCTGGGCATCCTCATCGGCATGGGCGCGGTGGGCCTGCTGTTCGCGGAAGGCCTGTCGCGGGCGAACGCGCGCATCAGCCTGTGGATCCAGCGCGGCGTGGCGCTGGGCTCCGGCGCGCTGGGCCTGTTCTGGATCGGCTCGCGGCTCGTCTGAAGAAGCACCGCGGGCCCGGAAGCACTCCAGGCCCACTTCCAGGCACCGGACGCGCTACGAGCGCTTGTCCAGGATGCCCAGCGCCATCATCGACACCAGGAAGCCGTAGACGACGTGCTCCGGGCGGTTGGCGAACGCGAGCAACTCCGCCACCACGCGGTTGCCATCGATCTTCGGCAGCAGCTCCGCTTCCCAGCGCTCCAGCTCCACCTCGTTGAGACCGTAGGCGGGGGCGACGGCGGGGATGAGCCGGTCCTCGGGCTGGAGCAGGCGGCGCAGGCGCTCCGGCTTGTAGAGCTTCTTGATGCCCCGGACGATGAGGTTCGCCGGGTGCACGTCCAGCTTGATGGACTCCGCGGAGGCCTTCTCCTTGAAGCTCATCACGTACGTGCCCTCCTCCCAGGAGAAGAGCGAGTAGATGATGGCCTTCACCTGCTGGCCCACGTAGTACAGCCGCTCCGTGTCCTTGAGCAGGGCGCGCTCCACCAGCACGTCACCGGTGCGCCGGTGGCTCTGCGCGGCGACGGCGGACGCGTCCTGGAGCTGCTCGGGTTTGATCTTCCCCACGCGCACCAGGAACTGCCCGAAGCGGTCCGCCAGCAGGTTGGAGAGCGCGAACACCGGGGTGCCGTTCTCGAAGTAGACGACCTTCTTCACCTTGCCGCGCTGCACGCCCAGCTCGCCCGTCTCGCGCGACAGGTAGAAGGCGGTGAGCAGCGAGGGCAGGTTGTCCTTCAGCTCGCCGCGGCGGCTGCCCGGAGCGCCCGCGCCCACCGGCAGCGGATCCGGCGGGCGGCCCGGCGTGGGGGGCCGCACCTGGGTGGTGGACACCTTCTGCATGGGCGTGGCGGTGAGGTTGGCGCCGCGGATTTCGGCCGTGAGGTTGCCGCCGCCGGTGACCTTGATGCGGCCGGTCAGCTCCATGGCGTCCTGCGGGCCCTCCTCCTCCACGTCGATGTCCAGCTCCACCTCGAAGGCGTCGGCCATGGAGGCGGCGGGGACCTTCTTCTCCGCGGGCAGGACCTTGGCCACGGCCTCCAGCAGCTTCTGGGCCTCGAAGGGTTTCTCGAAGTAGCCGGCGGCCTGGTACTTCTGGCGCGCTTCGGTGGCGTGCTTGCCGCCCTTGAAGACGCCGGTGATGAAGAGCAGCGGCAGCTGGGGGTTGTCCTTCCGCAGCGTGTCCGCCAGGTGGTAACCCATCATGTCCGGCAACAGGATGTCCAAGACAGCACAGCCGGGGGGCTGGGCGCGGGCGGCCTCGATGGCCTGCTTGCCACGGCTGGCGCCCACCACCTCATACCCGGCGTCCTCGAACAGCTGCGTGAGGAGGGAGAGGAGCTCCTGGTTGTCGTCCACGACGAGGATTCGAGGCGCCATCGCGGGGGGACCGTAGCAGATTCGGACGCCGGGGCGGCCAGCGTTTCCAGGGAACCCCGGAAGGCCGCCCGCTGCAGACGATGGATGCAAGCGCCCCGCTGGGGCGTTAGGGTGTCGCCCGCCTCATGTCCTCCCTTCTCGCCCGCATCCCCCCGGCAGCGCTCCTGGCCGGACTCCTCCTGTTCTCCCCCCTGGTGGCGTTGGGCCAGGAGGGCCCGCAGCAGGACGCGGGCCAGCCGGACGATCCGAACTCGCCGGAAGGGGACGACAACACCGGACGCGTGCCCACGGACTGCCGCAGCACCAGCGACTGCGCGCCGCGCTTCAGCTGCAACGCGGGCAAGTGCAAGTACACCGGCATCCGCCAGGCGGAGACGCAGGGCTGTCTGCTGGGCCCGCAGGCCGCGCTGATGGTGCTGGGCGTGGCGGCCGTGGCAGGCTCGCGGCGCCGCCGGTAGCCGGCAGGCCCCCACTCCAAGGAGCGACGCGCGATGCGGCTGGGCCTGAAGGCAAGCAACCTCCTGGAGCGGGTGGCGGACTTCCTCAACCTGGCGCCCCAGCCCCTGGCGCACGCCTTCTTCGGGATGATGGCGTCGCGGACGCTGATGGCCGGGGCCCGGCTGGGCGTCTACGCGGCGCTGGCGGACGGCGCGGCGACGGCGGAGGCGCTGGCGGCGCGGCTCAAGACGAGCACGGAGGGCATGCGGGCGCTGCTGGAAGCGCTCATCGCCTGCGAGGTGGTGGAGCTGAGCCGGGGCCGCTTCCGGCTGGCCCCCCGTGCGCGGCGGTGGCTGGACCCGCGCTCGCCGCAGGCCATCACGGCGTTCCTGGAGTTCAACTACGCGCAGTGGGACTGGTGGGGGCAGCTGGAGAACGCGGTGAAGAGCGGGCAGTCGGTGGACATCCACCAGTTCGCTCCGGACGACCCGCGTTGGCGCGACTACATCCAGGCCATGTACCAGCTGGCGCGGCTGGCCTCGCCGGAGGTGGCGGCGGCCATTCCCCTGCCCCGAGGCGCGAGGCACCTGTTGGACCTGGGCGGCGCGCATGGCTGGTACGCGGCGGAGCTGTGCCGGGTGCACCGGGGGCTGAAGGCCACGGTGGTGGACCTGGAGGGCAGCGTGCGCGTGGGGCGGGACATCATCGCCCAGGCGGGGCTGTCGCACCGGGTGACGCACAAGGAAGGGGACGTGCTGACCGCGGAGCTGGGCGGGCCGTATGACGGCGCGCTGCTGTTCCAGGTGATGCACCACCTGACGCCCGCGCAGAACGTGGCGCTCCTGCGGCGCGTGCGCGGGGCCATGGTGTCCCGGGGCACGCTGGCGGTGCTGGAGTACCTGCGCGAGGAGCGGGACACCGAGGGCACGTCCGCGCCGCTCATCGGGTTGCACTACTTCCTCACGTCGGGAGCAGCGTCCTACACGCCCGCGGAGGTCGAGGGCTTCCTGGATGACGCGGGTTTCAAGGTCCAGAGCACGCGGCCCATCCGGCATCTGCCATTGCAGACGTTGATCATCGCGCAGCCGGACTGACGGTCCCGGCGCCGGCTTGTCAGACGGTGGAGGTAACTCCACACTCCAGGCATGGCCTATGGCGCGAAACCACTCGGGGGTCCGGCGACCCTCGCTGACATCGAGGCCCTGCCCGAGGGCGTGGTGGGCGAGATCATCGATGGGACGCTGTATACGCATGCACGGCCCCGGGCCGGGCACATGGACCTGGTGGGTGCGCTGATTGAAGGGCTGCGAGACCCCTTCCAGCGCGGCCAGAATGGCCCGGGCGGTTGGTGGGTGTTGGTGGAGCCGGGCATCCAGATGGAGGGGGCGCCGGAGTTCAGTCCGGACCTCGCCGGGTGGAGGCGCGAGCGAGTGCCCGTGCTCCCCGGCGGAAGATGCAAGATCGCACCAGACTGGGTCTGCGAAATCCTGTCGCCGTCCACGCGGGCGTATGACCAGCGAATCAAGCGGCCGTTCTACGCGCGCATCGGCGTCCAGCACCTGTGGTTCATCGACCTGGAGGTGCGCACGCTCACCGTGAGCGAGCTGCACGATGGGCGCTGGGTGGAGATGGGCGTGTACGGAGAGGACGACATCATCCGAGCAGCACCGTTCGACGCCATCGAGCTGCGGCTCGGTGAGTGGTGGCCGGTGACCGAAGCGTCCTGAGCGCCTGGCCGGCCTGCTTGTCAGACCGCGCTGCTAACTCCACACTTCGGGCATGGCCTATGGCGCGAAACCACTCGAAGGTCCGGCGACCTTCGCTGACATCGAGGCCCTGCCCGAGGGCGTGGTGGGCGAGATCATCGATGGGACGCTATATACGCAGGCGCGGCCACGTGTCGCGCATGGCTATTTCGGGCTAAGGCTCTTCCGGGAGTTGGATGAGCCCTTCCAATTGGGCGGGGAAGGACCGGGCGGCTGGTGGCTCATGACTGAGCCCGGTATCCGGGTGGGTGGCTCTCCGGAGTTCATCCCGGACCTCGCAGGCTGGCGGCGAGATCGGGTGCCCCTGATGCCCCAGGGGCAGTGGACGGATGTTCCCGACTGGGCGTGCGAAATCTTGTCACCGTCCACGCGGGCCTACGACACGCGCATCAAGCGGCCGTTCTACGCACGCATCGGCATCAAGCATCTGTGGTTCGTGGACCTGGACGCGCGCACGCTCACCGTGAGCGAGCTGCGGGACGGGCGCTGGTTGGAGATGGGCGTCTACGGCGAGTCCGATGACCTCATCCGAGCCCCGCCCTTCGAGGAGCGGGACCTGCGGCTGGGCTGGCTCTGGAAGTCCCTTCCGCCTCCGGGCTAACGCGGCTTCGGCCTGCGCGCGGCCCGCTCGCGTTCGAGTTGCAGCTCGCGTTCGACGACTTCGCGGTGGAACTTCGCGAAGTTCACGGGCTCCATCAGCCGCCGTCCCGGGTTCGGGCCCGCGTGTTCCAGGATGGCGTCAATCGCGCCCAGCGCCTCCGGGAGCAGCTCTTCTCGGAGCAACACGAGGGCACGGCCCATGAGCGCGGTGGACACCAGGGCTCGCATCCTCGGGTCCGCGTCCTCGCAGTAGCGCACGTCGATTTCGTCGAACGCCTCCAGCGCTTCGTCTACGTGCCCCAATCCATGGAGCGCGGTGGCCCGCCCCAACATCGCCACCGCGGTCTGCTCCACCAGGAACGGCTCGGTGTTTCCGTCGTACTCCTTCAGGAGCGCCTCGGACTGGCTCAGCGCTTCCTCGAAGCGCAGCCCCTGGTTGTGGGTGGCGACCACCACCGTTCGCGCCATCTCCACCGGGATGCGCAGGTCGGGCCGCTGCGCGAACGCCTTGAAGCGGCTCAGCATCCGCTCCAGCCAGTTGCGGCTCATGTCCTCCTGGTCCATCTCCAGGAGCACGCGGGCCCGGTACAACATCCCCCACGCGACGCCCTCCCAGAGCTCCGGCTTGCGCGGGCTCCAGAAGCGGCGCTCCACCTCGTCGAAGTGGACCAGCGCCTCGTTGAACATCCCCTTCTCCGCGATGGCCGCACCCCGGTGCCCCAGCGCCCGCGCCACCTGGACCTGGAGCGCCGGCACCTTCGACAACGTGAAGCGCCGGTACACCTCGTCGCAGAGCGGAATCGCCTCTTCCACCTCGCCTGCGCGGATGCACGCGCGCGCCCGGTCCATCTTCTCCTTCGCCTCCACCTCCGGCGGTACCGCGCCTTCAGCGTCCGGCATCGGCACGCCCGTCATCCCCCGACGCGAGCGGCGGCACGTCCCGGCCCTCGCCGAAGCCGAGCGCCCAGAAGCGCGGCCGCACCTCCTCCTTCAGCAGGAGCCGCAACAGCAGGTACTTCGCTTCGTCCTGGCCGTCCCACGCCATGGGGAAGGTGCCGTAGTGCATCGCCACGGACGTGCCCGAGCGCAGCACGTGGTGCGCCTTCAGCGCGTCCTCCGGCCCCATGTGCACCGGATGCAGGACGCGCGGACGGAACGCGCCGATGGGCAACACCGACAGGCGCATGGGCCCGAAGCGCTCCGCGATGCGGTCGAAGTGCGGCCCCAGCCCCGTGTCACCCGCGAAGAGCACCGGGCCTCCGGACGTCTCCAGCACGTAGCCTGCCCACAGCGTCTCCTCCTGGTCCGTCAGCCCCCGGTTCGACCGGTGCTGCGCGGGCACCGCCCACACCTTCAACGCCTGGGGCCCGCTCTTCGCGGACTGCCACCAGTCCAGCTCCTCCACGTGCTGGAAGCCCTCGTCCACGAGCAGCTCGCGGTTGCCCAGGCCCACGAGGAAGAGCGGATGGTGCGCGGCCTCCAGGCGCCGCAGCGTGGGCAGGTCCATGTGGTCGTAGTGGTTGTGGCTCACCACCACGACGTCGATGGGCGGCAGGTCCTCGAAGCGGATGCCCGGCGGCCGCACGCGCTTGGGGCCCACGAAGGACACGGGGCTCGCCCGCTCCGAATAGATGGGGTCCGTCAGCACGTTCACCCCGTCCGCCTGGAGCAGCACCGTGGCGTGGTTGATGAACGTCACGCGCAGCGCTCCCGGGCCCACGCGCTCCGGCGGCTTCGGGCCGGCGGGCTCCTCCGCGTAGTCGCGCCAGGGGCCGCGCCGCTCCTCCATCACGGCGGATATCAGCGTGAGTGGGGACAGCTTCGGCGCGTCACCGATGTTCTGGAACGACTCGCCGTTGAAGTGGTCCGTCACCGGACCCCGGTGCACGGTGCCGGCGAAGCAGCCGGTGAACAGCGACAGGGCCAGCACCGGCCACAGCCGCGTCACTTGATGACGATGGTCCAGTCGCATTCGAAGGGGTCTCCGTCGAGGGTGGGCAGCGCGTAGCGCGAAGCCTGGATGCTTGTGAGCGCCTGCGCCAACAGGTCCGGGGGCAACGTCGCTTCCCGCACCTCGCATTGCTGGGGCACGCCGCCCTGCACCAGCCGGCACGTCACGCGCACGTGGTGCTTGCGGCCTTCGCGCCAGTGCGCGAAGGCCTCCTGGAACACGGGGTCGTCCGGCGGGCCGCCGCGCACGCGCCGGGGCTCCTTCACGTGCTGGGACAGCCAGGAGCAGGCGTCCTTCACCTGTCCGTCACAGGCCTTGCCCATCAGGGACACCGCGCGCAGCCGCTCCGGGCCTTGCGCGTTCGTGGCCAGCAGCGTGAGCGCCTGGTCGAAGCACTGCTTCGCCGTGCGCACCGTGCAGTCTTCCGTGGAGACGGGAGGCGTGCCCGCGGCGAAGGCTCCCAGGGGCGCGGGGCGCATCAGGTCCTCCGCCACGCGTGCGGGGTCGCTTCGTCGCTGCCCGCATGCGGACAGCAGCACCAGCGAGAGGAGGAGGGAACGCCAGGTCATGGCGCCATCGTAGACGGCCCGCGCCCGGGAAGGGATGTCAGCGCGACTGGATGGTGGCTGGGGCTTCGTACAGCCACGAGTCCAGCGCAGCCAGCATCTTGGACCACCCCTTCTGGGTGCTGTCCTTCCACTTCTCGCCGTCCGGGCCCATCTCGTGGGTCAGGGTGAGCACACAGTCTTCTCCGTCAGGGACGATGTCCACCGTCACCCGGTCGTAAGCCTCCGAGTACTTCGGCACCGCGAAGGTGAACACCAGCCGGCGCGGCCGTTCGACCTCCAGGTACTCGCCCACATGCTCCACCGCTTCGCCGTCGCGCAGGTCCGACAAGCAGAACCGGCCGCCCACCCGCGCATTGATTTCCGCGCGCACCAGCGACCTCTCCGGCGCCGCGACAAAGAGCCAGCAGCTGGCCCTCACGGGATGAGTCCAGGCATCGAAGACGCGCTGGGCGGAGTCCTTGAAGCGGTGGGTGACGGTCAGCTTCACGGGGAGGGAGTCGCTCATCGGGTGCGTCCTTTCCATTGGGGAGGGCGGAGGCGCGCGGCTTCGAGTGCCCGGGCCAGCGTGCGAGTCCCTTCGCGGAGCGCGTCCGGGCGCACGCCGCCGAAGCCAAAGATGAGGCCGGACTCGCGGCGTCGGCCAAGGAAATAGTCGGACAGGGCCGCGACCTCCACGCCCAGACGCGCGGCCTCATCGCGCACGCGCAGGTCGGACAGTGGGGAGGCAAGGGATGCGCACACCTGCATGCCGGTGTCACAGGGACGAGGCGTGAGGACGCCCGAGCAGTCTGCGTGCAGGGCTTCGAGCAGGGCTTCGCCACGCTCCCGATAGGCCGCGCGCATGCGGCGCAGGTGACGGGCGAAGTGGCCCTCCACGAGGAACAGCGCGAGCGCGGCCTGCTCCAGCGTGGAGGCGGGCGCGGGCGCGGCGGCGCGAGCGGCGGAGAAGACGTCCACGAGCGAGGGCGGCACAACGAGGAAGCCCAGGCGCAGGCCGGGGAACATCGACTTGCTGAACGTGCCCACGTAGACCACGCAGCCGGCGTCATCGAGTCCCTGGAGCGCGGTGAAGGGACGGCCGCGGTGGCGGAACTCGCTGTCGTAATCGTCCTCGATGATCAGCGAGCGGGTGCGTTCGGCCCACTGGAGCAGCGCCATCCGCCGCGCCAGGCTCAGCGTGACGCCCAGCGGGTATTGGTGCGAAGGCGCCACCAACGCGACCCGGGCCCGAGGCGCGTGAGCCAGGCCCTCGCCCACGTCGAGTCCGTCCCCATCCACGGGGATGGGCACCGGCCGACCTCCAGCGGAGAGCACGGCGCGACGGGCGCCGGGATAGCCAGGGTTCTCCACCCAGACGGAGTCACCCGGATTCAGCGCGAGCCGGAGGACCTCATCGAAGGCCTGCTGGGTGCCCGCCGTGATGAAGACCTGCTCCGAGGAGCAGCGCACGCCCCGCGACACGGACACATGGATGGCGACGGCTTCGCGCAGTGGCGCATGGCCCGAAGGGTCACCCCCGTCGAGCAACCCCGTGCTCGCGCGAGCATGGACGCGGGACACCGTGCGGGCCCAGAGCGCGGTGGGGAACAGGTCCAGCGCGGGCACACCCGGCCGGAACGCGCGAGGCGCGGCCCCGAGACGCGGAGCACCGACCGGAGAGGCCTTCAACGCCCGTGTGGAGGCAGCAAGCCGAGGCCCCTTCCCAGAGCTTGAAGCACGTGCGGCAGCAGCGAGCCCGGGTTCACGGCTCCGGTCTCCGGAGAGGATGGGCAGCTCGGGTGCGACGCGTGTGCAGGAACCCGCCTGGGCTACGAGGTAGCCCTCCGCAGTGAGCGCGTCCATCGCCTGGAGGACGGTGCTGCGGGCCACATCCAGCTCGGTGGCGAGCTGACGGGAAGAGGGAAGCCGCAGGCCGGGAGCCAGCGCCCCCGCGAGGATGCGCGCCCGGATGCCTTCGAAGAGCTGCTCATGGAGCGGCGTGGGACTTCGCGAATCGAGCCGCAAGAGGAGCGATGACGCGACGCCGGTGGAGGTCTTCAACTGGTATGGCCGATTCTGGCGGAAGTGGTCTTCATGACCCTACCAGTTCCCTGGCAAGAAGCCTCCATGCCGTCTCCGTCTCCCTGCTGCTCGGTCCTCGAACTGCGCCAGTACACGCTGCATCCCGGTCAGCGGGACGTCCTCATCTCGCTCTTCGAACGGGCCTTCATCGAGTCGCAGGAAGCCACCGGCATGCACCTCGTCGGTCAGTTCCGCGACGAGGACCGTCCGGACCGGTTCGTGTGGCTGCGAGGCTTCCGCGACATGGCCTCACGGCGCGAAGCCCTGGGCGCGATCTACGGCGGCCCGGTGTGGAAGGAGCACCGCAACGCCGCGAACGTGACCATGCAGGACTCCGACAACGTCCTGCTCCTGCGGCCGGTGCGACCGGACACGGGCCTCGTGCATCCAGGCACGCCCCGACCGCCACCGGGCGCGGACGCACGTCCGGACTCCCGGGTGGAGGTGACGCTCTGCTACTTGAAGGCTCCCGCCGATGAAGCATTCCTGACCTGCTTCGAACAGCACGTGCGCCCGGTGCTCACGGAGCTGGGCGCCACGCCGAAAGCCCTGTTCCAGACCGAGCCCGCGGAGAACACCTTCCCTGCCCTGCCCGTGCGCACGGGCGAGCACGTCTTCGCCTGGCTCACCGTGTTCCCGGATGCGCGCCGCCGATCCGCGGCGAAGGGCTGGGCGGAGCCACTCCAACCGTGGCTGAGCGCGCCGCTCGAACACCTGACGTTATCCCCCACCGCGCGCTCCGAGCTGCGCTGAAAGGATCCGCTCCATGAAGCCTCTTCCTCCCTTGCCCACGGGCGACGTGCACGACTTCGACTTCCTCATGGGCGAATGGACGTGCGTGAACCGGAAGCTCAAACAACGGCTGACAGGCAGCGACGACTGGGACGTGTTCACGTCCAGGATGCGCTGCCAGCCCCACCTGGGCGGCCTGTCCAACGTCGAGGAGACCGTCTTCGAGCGGGGCTTCTCCGGCATGGCCCTGCGCCTGTTCGACGCACGGGAGCGCCGCTGGTCCATCCACTGGATCGACAGTCGCCACGCGGTGCTTCAGCCCCCCGTGCACGGAGGCTTCACTGGAGACCACGGCCGTTTCTATGGCGAGGACACCGAAGGAGGCCGACCGGTCCAGGTCGTGTTCCACTGGACCCGCCTGGACAACGACCGGGCGCGCTGGGAACAGGCCTTCTCCTTCGACGGAGAGACCTGGGAGACCAACTGGGTGATGGAGTTCACCCGGACGACGGCCACCGGCTGAACACCACCGTGGCTGGACTTCCCACCAGGACGTCCGCTTGGATGCGCGTGCGTTCCATCCTGTCCCGGGGGTTTCCGTCTCATGCGCCGACTGCTCGCCGCTGTTCCGCTGTTCGCCCTGGTCGGCTGCTCCTACGTGGGAATTGGTCCGACGCCCACAAGGAGCCGGCTCTCGACCCAGCCCACTGGATCCGGCCCGGTGGTCATCCGGGTGGGCAAGACGGAACCCGAGCCCCTCAAGACGCCGGAGACCGGGGAGTCCACTCCGTCGAAGGAAGCCTCCACCGCCGAGGCCTCCGACTCACCCGGCGCGACGCAGTAGCGGCTCGCGGGATTGTGAACGGACCGACGCGGAATCGGTTCGACAGACCGTGGCGCCTCGGGAACCATCCGCGCTCCGCCGCCCGCCACCTGAAGGCGGGCCGTGCTCCGGAGCCACCCGATGAAGCCCCATGTCATCTGCCACATGATCTCGTCCATCGACGGGCGCATCGTCGTCAAGCACTGGCCCGACCCGGCATCGATGCGCGGTGAATACGAGCGCACCGCTGACACCTTCGACGCCGATGCCTGGATGTGCGGCCGCATCACCATGGAGGACTTCGCCGCGGAAGGGGACGTGTCCAAGCCCGCTCCGGCATCTCCCCTGCCCCGCACGGACTTCGTCGCTCGCAAGGACGCGGAGTCCCACGCCATCGCCCTGGATGCCCACGGCAAGCTGAACTGGGAGTCCGGCGCCATCGACGATGATCACCTCGTCGTCGTGCTCACGGAGTCCGTCTCCGACGCGCACCTCGCCCACCTGCGCGAGCGCGGTGTCTCCTATGTCTTCGGCGGCAAGCAGGACATCGACTTCGCCCGCGTGCTGGAGAAGCTCGGCGACACCTTCGGCATCAAGACCGTGCTGCTGGAGGGCGGCGGTGGCATCAACGGGTCCTTCCTCGCCGCGGGCCTCATCGACGAGGTGAGCCTCCTCGTGCACCCCACCGCTGACGGCCTGCCCGGCACTCCGACCCTCTTCGACCGGCCCCAGGGTTCCACCGGCGCGGGCGCCGCGCTGGAGCTCACCCACGTGGAGCGCCGCGACTCCGGCATCGTGTGGCTCCGGTACCGCGTGCGGCGCTGAGCCTTCCCTGTTCCCTCTGTCCAGCGCGTGCGGCCCCCGACAGAGGCTCAGGGAGCGCGCAGCAGCGTCGCGGACTCGTAGAGGCTCTGCTGCTGGAAGACACCCGCGGCGGACGTGTCCTTCTCCAGCTTGGACTGCACGCCCTTGGGCAGCTGCGCGTAGAGGTCCTGGCCCAGCAGTCCTTCAATCTGGTCCACCGGCACGCGCGACTGCTGGAGCAGCGGGAGGATGTCCTCCTTCTTGGACGGGCCCTCCTTCGCGTTCGGCACCATGTACGCGAACATCGACAGGTTGCCGTTGGGCAGCTCCAGGAGCACCGTCTTGAAGTTGTGCGTGGGGACCGCGATCTGCCGGTCCGCCTTCGAGCCCGTCGTCTGGAGGGACTCGGGCGGCAGCGGCTTGCCCTTGTCGTCCAGGTACAGGTTGCCCGTGACGATGTAGGCCTTGCCGCCGGTCTCCTTGATCATCTCCGACACGCCGCGCTCCAGCGTGCGCCACACCTGCTGGTTGTGGTTGCCGTGCTGGGGCGCGATGTTGGTCATGTAGTGGCTCTCGTTCATCGCCGCCTGCGTGGGCGAGTCCTCGGCCGGCTTCATGTGTCCCCGGTCGAAACCGGTGTTGTTGTAGTCGGAGTCCACCACGCCGCCCTGCTTCAGCTCCGGGTCGCGCACGAAGGTGCTGTTGAGCCGGCTGACGTCCGCGGGCGTCTCCTTCACGTCCGCCGCGGACAGCATGTAGCTCACGAACGTGGGCACGTTCTTGTCCGTGTCCATCAGCGTGCGCGAGTACTCCTTCACCAGGTTCAGGCCGGGCGTCGCGCCGCTTCCGCCCACGCCCTGGAGCGGATCCACCTCGCCGGCCACTTCCGCCACGCGGCTCTGGAAGGTGGCCATCTGCTGATCCGGCACCCACTGCGTGTTCGCGGCAGTGCCCGTGCCCTTGGCCTGGTTCGCCTTGGACGCGTTGATGTAGGCCGTCAGCTCGTCCGCGGAGAGTTCACCATCGCCGTTGCCGCCCAGGAGGTCCGCGCGCTTCGCCACGGACTGCTGCCAGGGGCTTTCGAAGCTGTCCACCTTCGCGGACTGCGCGCCCCCCTGAAGCTTCGCGTCGAGCGCCGCGCGCTGCTGCTGGATGGCCGTGGACGTGAGGAACTGCGCGTCCGTGGGCGCGGAGAGATACGACTCCAGCTCCGCCGCGGACACCTGGCCGTTCGAGGCCCGGCTTCCATCAACGCCCTCGTCCGCCGCGTGCAGCAGGCGCCCCTGCCAGCTTTCGTCCGTCCAGCCGAACTTCTGCTGGAGGTCGGAGATGGCCACCTCCTTGGTGGCGGAGCGCTTCCAGCTGCCTCCCGTGGGCGCCACGACATTCGACGCGGGCGCGCTGACGGGAGCATCCGCCCCAGCGGGCACCGCGGTGTTCGCGGGCGCGGCGGTGGGGACAGCCGCGTTCGCGGGCGTGGGACGCGGGGTGGAGACTCCCGTCGGGATTCGCAGCGACATGCGGTGAACGTCCTCGGGGCCGGCGGGGGTGACGATCGGGGAGGGCCCCTGTTCTTCATCGTCGGAGTGACGCGGCACCCGGTTGCGTCACTCCGCCCTTTTTCTCAGCAGGCAGGGCGTTTTTCGGTCCGGCTGGACCCGGCTGTCACTTAATGCCGGACTTCGAGGGGGGCGGAGGGCGGTGTCCGTCGGGCCGGGCGTGCTGGACGGCGTGGACGATGCGGGCTTCGGCCTGGAGTTTTTCGACGACGGCGGCAGGCAGTCGGGCGCGCTCGGCGGCGACAGCGAGGGTGATCAGGAAGGCCTCGCTGACGGGCCCCTGCGTGGAGGCGTTGCGCTCGGCAGGGGTGAAGGCGTGGGCGTCCACCACGGTGCCGGAGGCGGTGCGCACCTTCACGGGGCGCTCCTCGGTGGCCAGGGCGAGCGCGGTCTCCAGGCGGGCGAGGACGGGCCAGGACTCGGTGGCGACGGGGCGCAGGCGCCCGGACAGCCGGTGTCCGGGAGCATCCACCAGGCGTGCGACCCGGCCGCCCCAGTTGGGCACGTGCACGTCATAGACGACGTCCACGTCCAGGGCCTCGGCGAGTTCGCCCTCGGGGAAGTCGGGCACGGGGGGCAGGCCGTGCAGGTGCCGGCTCGCCGCGGCCGGAGCCAGGTCGAGGGAGAACGCGAACCAGGGACGCGAAGCCGCGGGGCCAGATGCCATGGGGACGAGTGTCCCCGGCGCGCGGCGGTGGAACAAGGGCCAGGCCGTGCGGATCCGCGTCCGGGTGCCGGGGGGTCCGGGCTTTCCAGGTCACGTCACCACGGCGGCGAGGATGCGCTCGAAGAGCCAGGGGGCTCGGCCCAGCAGGCGCACCACGGGCCTGCGCAGACGCGGGCGGCGCGCGAGCATCAACAGGCCGTGCGTGGTCCAGGCGTACTTGCGGAACACCTGCTGGAAGGTGTGCTCGTAGGGCAGCAACGTGTCGCGGCCCGCGCCCTTCGCCAGTGCGTCCGGGAGCAGCGCGCCCAGGGACTCCGCGCAGGCGAAGGCGAGCGTGAGCCCTTCGCCTGTCAGCGCGTCCACGTAGCCGGCGGCATCACCGACGAGGGCGAAGCGATCCGCGATGCGCGTGCGGGCCACACGGGCCAGGGGTCCGGCGCCGCGTGGCTGGGAGTCCGGCGCCGCGCCGGTGAGCTTCTCCGCGAGGCGGGGGAAGCGCTCCAGCATCGCGTCGAAACCCACGCGGCCTGGCACCGTTCCGTCCTCCCAGAGGAACGCGATGCCCACGCGCTCCGCTCCCGCGGGCGTCACGTACGCCTCGACGCCGGAGGCGAAGTGCACCTCCACGTAGGGTGTCCAGGGCACGCGCCGGAAGTGGCGCCGCAGTCCGTAGCGCCGGGGCACGTCCTGCTCCACGTCCAGGTCCTCGGCCTTGCGCAGCGGTGAGTTCAAGCCGTCCGCCGCGACCAGGAAGCGCGCGGACACGCGGCCCACGGGCGTCTCCAGCGTCACCCCGTCCGGCGTGCGCACGTGCGACACGACATGCGTGTGCTCGCGCAGGTCGACGCCCACCTCGCGCGCACGGGTCGCCAGCGCATGGGACAGGGCCAGCCTGCGGACTCCCAGTCCTCCAGGCGCGGGCAGCTTTCCCTCCGCCGTGCTGCCGTCCTCCTGCACGTAGCGGATGCCGACGAAGGGAGAGCTGTCGCTCCGGTCCAGGTGCGCGAGCGCGCCCAACCGCTCCAGCGCCGCGAGGCCGGAGGGCATCAGGCCTTCACCGCACGCCTTGTCCACGGGCGTGGACGCGCGCTCCAGCACCACCGTGTCCAGCCCGCGCCGTGCCGCGGTGATGGCCACCGCGAGACCGGCCGGGCCTCCGCCCACCACGACCACGTCGTGACGCTTCACGTGTCCAGCCACATCACGAGTCGTGCTCCGCGCGCACCATCGCCAGCGCGCTCTTCGCCATCTCCACCGCGAGCCCCACCGCGCCCACCTTCTTCGGCGCCGTCAGCTCTCCGGCCAGGTAGCGCCGCAGCGCCTCGCTCCTGCGCAGCTTGCCGCTGGACGTGCGCGGCAGCGTCCCCGGCTCCAACAGGCGCACCGTGTGCGGCTGCACGCCCGTCGCCTCCACCACCGCCGCGCGGATGTCCGCCTCCACGGAGGCCACGTCCGCTCCCCGCTCCGCGCGCTCGGCCAGGATGAGCAATGTTTCGTCCTCGCCGCCCTCGGGCGTGAAGCCCAGCGCCACCGCGCAGCCCGTGCGCACGCCGTCCACCTTGAGCAGCGGATCCTCGAAGGCCTGCGGCGCGTGGTTCGCGCCCCGGATGATGACCAGGTCCTTCGCGCGGCCCGTCAGGTACAGCTCCCCGTCCGCGCTGAAGCCCAGGTCCCCCGTGTCCAGCCAGCCTTCCTCCACCAGCGCCCGCGCCGTCGCCTCCGCGTCCTCGAAGTAGCCGCGCATCACCGACGGCCCCTTCGTGAACACGCGCCCCACCTGGCGCTCCGGCAGCACCGCGCCGTCCTCGCCGCGCACCTGCACCTCGAAGCCCGCCACCGGCGTGCCCACGCTCACCAGCGTGCGTGCCCCATCACGCGCCTGCCCTTCGCGCGCCAGCACGTCCGAATCCACGCCCAGCTCGCGCGGCCCCCGGCCCGCAGGGGGGAACGTCACCGCCAGCGACGCCTCCGACAAGCCATACACCGGCCGCAGCGCCCGCGCGGAGAAGCCCCACTTCTCGAACCGCTCCGCGAAGCGACGCAGCGTGTCCGCGGACACCGGCTCCGCGCCGTTGAGCGCGTGCAGCCACCCGGACAGGTCCACGCCCTGCAGGTCCGCGTCCTTCACCCGCTTCAAACACAACCCATAGGCGAAGTTCGGCGCGGGCGACACGAAGCCCCGATGCCTGGACAGCGCGCGCAGCCACAGCGCCGGCTTCACCAGGAACGTCTCCGGCGGAATCAGCACCAGGCTGCCCGGGTAGTACAGCGCCGCGAGCACACAGCCGATGAGCCCCATGTCGTGGTACAGCGGCAGCCAGCTCACGCCCACCGGCGTCACGCCCGGGGCCACCGGCATCGCCGCCTCCAGCGCCGCCACCTGCGCCAACAGCGCCCCGTGCGTCAGCGCCACCGGCTTCGGCTCCACCGTCGAGCCAGAAGAGAACTGGATGAGCCCCAGCGCGTCGGGCCCCATCTCCACCTCCAGGTCCTCGTCGCCGTGCATCACCGCGTCCACCGTGTGACAGCCCAGCCTGGGCCGCGCCTGCTCGATGCTTGGGCCCAGGAGCAGCCGCACGCGAGTGTCCGTCAGCACCACCACCGCGCCCGTCAGCTGGAGCATGCGCGCCGTCGAGCGGTGGTACTCGTCCAGCCGCCCCAGCCGCACTGGCGGATACAGCGGCACCGGCACCGCGCCCGCCAGCAGCGCGCCGAAGTACGCATCCATGAACGCGGGCGACGTGGGCAACAGCAGCGCCACCCGGTCTCCCGGACGCACGCCCAGCCGCGCCAGCCCCGCCGCCGCGCGCTTCGCCCGCCGGTAGACCTGGGCCCACGGCAGGGACGTCTCGTGCTCGGCGGCGTCCACGAACACCAGCCCCAGCGACGTGTGCGACGTCGCCTTCAGCATCGCGTTCACCGTGGCGTGCTTCAGCGCCGGCAGGGGCGGCCCCTTCACGGATGCACTCCCACGTCCGGCTTCGCGGCCTCGACCCGCGCCGCCACCAGCCGCGCCAGGTCCTCCACCGTCCGCACGCCCTGCGCGTCCTCTTCCGACAGCAGCACCCGGAAGCGATTCTCCAGGCCCACCGCCAGCACCGTCAGCCCCAAGCTGTCCAGGTGCAGGTCGCGCAAGAGGTCGTGCGCGGGCTCCACCGCGCCCTCGAACTCCAGCTCCTCCCGGGCGATGCGGCGGATCTCCGCCACCGCCTCCATCTCGATGTCAGCCACGGCGAACCTCCGGAATGAAGCGGGGACGGTCGGCGAAGGCCTCGGAGTACACCGCCCCGAGTGCCGCCTCCTCCGCGCGAATGCGCACGTAGAGCAGCGCCGCGTTGCCCACCGTGAACACCACCGCCGTCACCCACGCCCCGTGGATGAGCGGCACACAGAACAACTCCAACACCACCGCCACGTAGTTCGGATGACGCAGGAACCGGTACGGCCCGCCCGTCACCGGCGCCAGCCCCGGCACCACGATGATGCGCGAATTCCACCGGTCGCCCAGCGTCCCGATGGCCCAGTACCGCAACCCCTGCGCCACCGCCGCGCCCACCAGCGCCGCCCAACTCCACACGCCCCAGAAGGGACGCTGGAGTCCGAACACCTCCGCGACGCACGCGACGAGGAAGAGCGTGTGGAACACGACCATGAACCGGTAGTGCCCCTGCCCCGTCTCCACCCCGCCCCGCGCGAAGGCCCGCGCCGCGTTGCGCTTGGAGAGCACCAACTCCAACAGCCGCTCCGCGACGAGCAGCCCCATGAAGCCCGCGAACAACGCCTGCGTTCCGGTCACCATCGCACCAGCACCATCTCCGCGCAGAAGCCCGGACCCATGGCCATCACCACGCCCCAGTCGCCCGGCACCGCGTCCGCTTCTTCCAGCGTCTCACCCAGCACGAAGAGCACCGACGCGCTGGACAGGTTTCCCACCTGCCGCAGCGACTTCCACGAGCGCTCCAGCGCGCCGGACTCCAGCTCCAGCGCGGACTCGAAGCCCTCCAGCACCTTGGGGCCACCGGTGTGCGCCACCCAGTGCTTCACGTCCTGGCGGGCCAGCCCGTGCTCCGCCAGGAAGCCATCCACGTTGCCCCGGATGTGTTCCTTCACCAGCTGCGGGACCTTGGCGGACAGCACCACCTTGAAGCCCGTGTCCACCACGTCCCAGCCCATCACCCGCTCGGTGTCCGGGTAGAACACCGACCGCGAGCCCACCACGCGCGGGCCCGCGGCAGGGGCCTCCGCGCCCCGCAGCACCACGCACGCCGCGCCGTCACCGAAGAGGCCGGAGGCGATGATGTTGGGGATGGACAGGTCCTCGCGCTGGAGCGTGAGCGAGCACAGCTCCGTGGCGATGAGCAGCGCCGTCTGCTTCGGGAACGCGCGCAGGTAGTCCGACGCGCGCGCCAGGCCCGCCGCGCCCGCCACGCAGCCCAGGCCGAAGATGGGCGTGCGCTTCACGTCCTCGCGCAGGCCCATCCGGTTGACCAGCCGCGCGTCCACGCTGGGCGTGGCGATGCCCGTCACCGTGACGAAGAAGACATGGTCCACGTCCTTCGGTGTGAGCCCCGCGCGCGACAGCGCCTCGCGCGCCACCTTCTCCGACAGCTCCGTGGCCACGCGGATCCACGCGTCGTTGCGCTGCTGGAACGTCGCGAGCGCCGGGTACTCCTCCAGCGGCAGCGCCAGGTGCCGGCCGCCCACCTGCACGTTGCGGTGCAGGTCCTCCAGCCGCTCCAGGTTGAAGTGCTTCGTCGCCCACAGGTCGCGCAGCGCCGCGATGAGCTGCTCCTGGCTGGCGTAGTGCGGCGGAAGCGCGCGTCCCACCGCGCTCAACGAAGGGGATGGCGCGGGATCGTGACGGGTCATACTGGGCATGAAGTCCTGAGGGTCCCACCCGGGGAGTCGAGTCCCCAGGCATAATCAGCCGCGGGGCGGGATGCGATGGACTATCGCCAGAGCTGCCCGTCCCTGAACCCCACCGGCTGCCCGCACTGTTGCACACGCGACGCCCCACCGCCGGCTCCGCGACCGGAGGGTCCCTTTTTCGTCGCGCTCAGGCGATGGAGTCCACCACGCCCCCGTCGACCCGCAGCGCGGCGCCGGTGGTGGCGGAGGCCTGGGGTGACGCGACGTAGACAATCATGTTCGCCACCTCCTCCACGCTGGAGGGGCGGCGGAGGATGGAGCTGGGCCGGTTCGCCTGGATGAAGTCCACGGCGAGGTCCTCGAAGGACCGGCCCGACTTCTCGTGCTCCTCGCGGAACATCGTGCGGACGCCCTCGGAGAGGGTGGGCCCCGGCAGCACGGAGTTGACCGTGACGCCCGTCCCCGCCATGCGCTTGGCCAGGCCGCGCGCGACGGACAGCTGCGCCGTCTTGGTGACGCCGTAGTGGATCATCTCCGTGGGGATGTTCAGCGCGGACTCGGAGGAGACGAACACCACGCGGCCCCAGCCCTGCTTCTGCATCCCCGGCAGGTACGCGCGCGACAGCCGCACGCCGGACAGCACGTTCGCCTCGAAGAAGTGGCTCCAGTCCTCATCGGACACGTCGAAGAAGTCCTTCGGTCCGAAGATGCCCAGGTTGTTGATGAGGACGTCGCAGTGGGGGTGCGCCGCGACGAGCGCCGTGGTGGCCTCCGCCGTGCTCAGGTCTCCCGCGAAGCCCTTCACCGTGGCGCCCGGGGCCGCCTCGCGCACCGCCGCGATGGCCCGGTCCACCGCCGCCTGCGTGCGGCCGTTGACGATGACCGTGGCGCCCGCCGCCGCCAGCCCCTTCGCCGTGGCCAGGCCGATGCCGGCCGTGGAGCCGGTGACGAGGGCAATCCTTCCAGTGAGTTCGATGCGCATGGGGTGTCCCGGGAAAAGAGGAGTACGGCCTGAGGCTCCTGGGTATGCGGTCCGCGAGCCTCCGAAACAATGGCCACGCCGTGCAAACCAGCATTCGATAGTTTCGAACAATGGATCGCTTCGACGAGATGGAGCTGTTCCTCGACATCGCCCGGCGGGGCAGCTTGTCCGCCGTCGCGCGAGCCCGGGGCGTGGCGCCTTCCACGGTGACGCTGGGACTCCAGCGCCTGGAGGCACGGCTGGGGGTGCGGCTGCTCGCCCGGTCCACGCGGCGGCTGTCGCTGACACCCGAGGGCGAGGGCTACCGCGCGGACTGTCAGCGCATCCTCACCGACCTGGCGGAGAGCGAGGCGGGCGTGGGCGGGCGCGAGGGTCCCCTCACCGGCCTCCTGCGCGTCACCGCCACCAACGACTTCGGCCGCGCGCGGGTGGCCCCGCTGGTGGACGCATTCCTCCGGCTCCATCCGGGGGTGCGCGTGGAGCTGGTGCTGAGCGACGGGGTGCTGGACCTCATCGAGGAGGGCATCGACGTGGCGCTGCGCTTCGGGCAGCTGGCGGACTCGCGGCTGACTGCGCGGCGCATCGTCTCCGGCCGGCGCGTGGTGTGCGCGGCGCCCGCGTACTGGGCCCGCAACCCGCCGCCTCGCAAGCCCACGGACCTGACGCGCCACAACTGCCTGGTGCTCGCGCGTCCGGGCGCGCCGCAGACGAGCTGGGCGTTCCGCGACGAGGACGGCCGCGTCTTCCACGTGCGCGTGTCCGGGGACCGGACCGCCAACGACGGCGGCGTGCTGAAGGACTGGGCCCTGGCGGGCGCGGGCGTCATCCTCAAGTCCACCTGGGACGTGGAGGCACTGCTCGCCTCCGGCCACCTGGTGTCCGCGCTGGACCGCTTCACGCTGCCGGACATCGACCTGCACGCGGTCCACACCGCCGGGCGCGAACCGGGCCGCCGGCTCGCGGCCTTCCTCGCGTTCCTGGACGAGCACCTCCACCTGCCCCCGGGGTCCGTGGGCGCGAGACGCCGCCGCGCGAGCCGGAAATCCTCTTCACTCGGAGTATGATGCGCGTTTCACCTTTCAGGGAAGACACGCCATGGCCGAGGAAGCCACCGTCCGGTTGTTGAAGCAGCAGTCCACGAGCAGCGCCTACGTCCACGTGGTGACGCCACCGAAGCCGCCCGCGGAGCTGATGGCCGCCCTGAGCAACGCGAACGTTGGCGCGGTCTGCGCGCTGCTCGCGGGAGGGGCGCACAGCACGGTCGTCACCGACGTCGCGCTGGACCAGGAGGCGGATGGCAATCGCAACCCCGCCCAGCGCAACCCCGCGGGGCTCCGGCAGAAGGACAGCCAGCAGAGGACCGTCGCGAATCACATCGCCAAGTGGGGCGCGAAGGTCGGCACCGAGTGGCGACTGTTCAAGCAGCCGAAGATCGAAGCGTTCGTGGTCAGCCTCTTCCAGGCGGTGAAGGCCGGGGCGGAGAGCGGCAATCACCTCTGGACGAAGTGCGCCGTCACCTTCAGTCGCGCGGACCTCTTCCACTGCCACCTGGTCTACGACGTCTCCGGACCCCAGCCGGACATCCTGTTCCTCTTCCACCTGAAGGAGTACCCAAGCAACATCGAAGCGGACAAGAGCCACGACGCGCACCTCATCGAACCGGACATCGCCGAGTTCACCTCCCATGAAGACGCGGGCTACCCGCGGCGCAATGCCGTCTACTCCCTGCGGATGAACCGGCTGTGGATCATCAATTACATCCGCCGCTATGACGAGGACCTGTTCGTCCCGGTCTACAAGGAGGAGCATCCCTACCTCCCGCTGCTGACGATGACTTCCCGGGGCGCGAGCATGCTGAGCAACGTCTACGGCAATCCCCTGGCCGTCGGCGGAGACCAACTGGGGGACGAGTTCGGGACCATCAACTACTTCCCCCGGGAGCTCGCCCATCCCATCTTCGCGGTGCGCGGACACTGAGCCCGGGCGGCGATGCCCTGACAGGCCGCCGCACCGTCCGCTCCTGAATCGTCCCCCAGCCCTTCTGTCCTGCCTGCAACGACAGACAGCGCTTCCGGCCAGCGTCGATTTCCCTGACAGGCCGGTAGCATCCGGGCCGTTCGCGCGCTGGGGGGATTCGATGAAGATGGTCTGTGTTGGCGGAGGCCCTGCCGGGCTCTATTTCTCGATCCTGGCGAAGCTGTCCAACCCGAAGCACGACGTCACCGTCGTCGAGCGCAACCCACCGGGCATGACGTATGGCTGGGGCGTCGTGTTCTGGGATGACCTGCTGGACGACCTCTTCCGCAACGACCCGGTGAGCGCGCAGCGGATCGCCCAGGCCGCGGCGCGCTGGGACACGCAGGAGGTGCACCTGCGGGGCCGGTACGCGACGCACATCGGCGGCTATGGCTTCGCGTTGGGACGGGACCGGCTGCTGGACATCCTCATCCGGCGGGCGAGGGGGCTGGGCGTGGACGTCCGCTTCGAGCACGACGTCACGGACCTTGCCGCGTTCATGGACGCGGACCTCGTCGTCGCCTGTGACGGCGTCAACAGCCGGCTGCGCCAGCGCCATGCCCATCACTTCCAGACGCACGTGGAAGAGGGACGCAACAAGTACATCTGGCTGGGCACCGACAAGGTGTTCGACGCCTTCACCTTCGCCTTCGAGGAGACGCCCGCCGGATGGCTCTGGTTCCACGGCTACCGCTTCAACAGCGAGACCAGCACCTGCATCGTGGAGTGCCAGGAGTCGACCTGGAAGGCGTTGGGCTTCGACGCGCTGGGACCGGATGAGACGCTCCGGAAGCTGGAGGGCATCTTCCAGAGCCGGCTCCAGGGCAAGTCGCTGTTCAACCAGCTGAAGGGCATGGGCCGGGCGCCATGGCTCAACTTCAAGCGCATCACCAACGAGCGCTGGTACCACGACAACGTGGTGCTCATGGGGGACGCCGCGCACACCACGCACTTCTCCATCGGCTCCGGGACGAAGCTGGCCATGCAGGACGCCATCGGGCTGGCGCGGCAGCTGCGAACGCAGCCGGACGTGCCCACCGCGCTGGAGGCGTATGACGAGGAGCGGCGCGCCTCCCTGCTGGCCATCCAGCTGGCGGCGCGCAGCAGCTCCGAGTGGTTCGAGAACGTCCCCAACTACGTGAACCAGGACGCGACCCAGTTCGCCCATTCGCTGCTGAACCGCCGGGGCAGCTCCGTGTGGAGCTACCTGCTGCTCATGGCCAGCCAGCAGCCCTCGCTGCGAGGCGCGCTGCGCAAGCTCCACTCCTCCAAGCAGTGGGTCCGCGAGCAGCGCCGGGGCCGCGGCGCGGTGGTGCTGGGGGCTCCACCGCCGGGCTAGGGAGACGTCGCGATTACAGGAATGAAGTCGTGTACCACGCGGGAAGCAACGCACAGGCGGGGGGTATGATGCCGAAGCGTTTCGCCATCTTGATGGTCGGCCACTGGGGCCCACGTCCGCGACTGAAGCGCTCACTGCGCTCGGAGTGCGAGCAAGGCCCGCAGCTCCGCCATTCCCTCCTTGCTGGTGTCAGAGGCACCGCTCTCTCCGGTCGCAGCATACGGTCTCCCTCGATGGTTGCGAGTCCCTCCGCCTCGATCCTGGCCAGGACCTTCAACACCGCGATGGCGAACACGGCGCTCGCGGCTCGATTCCGGCCCGAGCGCCATCGCGTCTTCAACGACGTTGAAGCGGAGTCGACAAACAGCGGACTGGCGCTCAGCCAGCAGATAGGTCGAACAGGATCGGAACCGCGGCCGACGCGTTCGGGAGGAGCGCTCCCCCTCTCAGGACCGTTCCTCCAGACTTTCCTCGCACGGACGAGCGACCGATGGCCTCGATCCTGACAATTCTTGCGGATGCGCTGCGCGAAGTACGCACGGGAGAGCCGTCCCCTGCCCCGGCCGTCCTCGACGCCATACCAGACAACCCTCTCGGCATTACGGTCAACAACTGGGACGACATCGAGGAGTTCCTGCAGGCCTGGGACGCTCTCCAGGAATCCGTCCGCGACACTCTCATCGTCCGGATGACACAGCAGCGGCTGCCACGTCTCGCCGAAGCCCTTGTCCTCCTCGGCGTCATCCGTGTGGCCTACGTGCCGGGCTCGAACCCGGTGCGCGTGCAGTCATTCACCATCGACCAGGAGCGGGTCAAGCAACTCTTGCGCACCCACGGCGCAAGCGCCGACGACTTGCAATGGTGGCTCACCAAGGCCACCAACCCGAAGAAGCTCAAGTCCCTCATCGTCCTGCTTGCGACGGCGCCGAAACTGCTCCTCGCACTGGAGTATGTGAATGACGGCTTCCAGTCGCTGCCCGGCGGTCCACAATCAGCAGGCTTGGGGGACGTAATCGATGCGCTGGCGAATTCACCGGCAACCATCACCCTCCCGACGACTGTCCATACGGCTCGGACGTTCGAGGAACTGCTGCATGCGGTCACCCACCCGCCAGCCGAGACTTTTGGCCGCGTCTCTGCAGAGGTGAGCGAACTGAGCCCGCCGAGTACGGTCGCGCTGAAGTTCCGGGTCAATGACGTCGCCTCTCTGGCGGCGACGTCCGTCGATCTCGGCAGCGGCTGGACCCTCTCATTCACCCCGGGCGCACCGGACACGGGCGCAGGCAGCGACTACCACCTCGAATGGAACTCGACGTCCGGTTGGAATCAGGCCGTGCGCTCCAGCACCGACTTGAGCCTGGAGATGAAACGCGGGCTGGGTGGAGGACCGGATGTCGTCATTGGCGATGAAGACGGTACACGCCTCGAGATCGGTCGAATCAGCGCGGCGGTGCGGCTGTCGAAGACGCCTGGCGACACATTCTTCGCCCTTGGAGTTCAGCTCGACCAGGTGATGCTGGCGCTTGAGGTGCCGTCTGTCCTGCGGATGCTCGGCGCCGTCGCTTCGCTGCCCGGAAGCCTGCGGTTCAAGAGTGACCTCTCTATTGGCTATTCTCAGGGCGCAGGGTTGCAGGTCCGGACCGGCGAAGCTGGCGGCGACGGCTCGCTTGCGGTCCAGTTCGTCCATCCGCTCAACCTCCAAGTCGGCGGAAGCGGCGCTGGCATCAAGATCGAGCGGGTGGCCGCTCGGCTGAGCAAGTCGCTCGACACGCGCGACTTTCGCATCGAACTGCGGACGAGCGCCACCGCGGAGATCGGGCCGCTGCGGCTCACCGCCGACGGCGCCGGTGCTTTCCTAGGCATCACCGGGGGCGGTGCAGCCGCCGGGGCGCTGGCGCCCACCAGAATCGGCATCGTGGTCGACGCAGGGCCTGTCCGCGGCGGTGGCTTCCTCGAAGTCCAGACACAGAGCGGGCTCAACAGCTATGCCGGCGTGCTCTCTCTGAGGCTGCTGACGCTCGACGTCTTTGCCTTCGGCATCCTGAAAGAGCGCGAGGGCGGAGGGCTCTCCTTCATCGCAGTGCTGGGCGCGCGCTTCCCGGCTGGCATCCAGCTCGGCTTCGGTTTCATGATCACCGGAGTCGGCGGGATCGTCGGCATCCACCGCGGCATGGACCTGGAGCTGCTGCGCGATCGCCTGGCGAGCGGGGCGGCCGGCAATGTCCTCTTCTGCGACGACCCAAGCCGAAACGCACCGGTGCTCCTCGGCGACCTCGAGAAGTTCTTTCCGACGCGACACGGCTCTCATGTCGTCGGACCAACGCTGCAGCTGAGCTGGCTCTCCATCCTCCGGCTCGATGCCGCACTCGTCATCGAGCTGCCGGGTCCGCGGGCAATCGTCCTCGCAGGCTCAGCACGGGCGACGATCGGTCTTTCGAAAGACCTGGCACTGATGTACCTGCGGATGGACTTCATAGGCGGCATCGATGCTCAGGCCGAACTCATCTTCTTCGATGCTGCGCTGGTCGATTCGCGCGTCCTCGGCATTTTTGACATCACCGGGAACATGGCGTTCCGCCTGTGCTACGGCGCCAGAGGCTATTTCGCGCTGAGTGTCGGCGGCTTTCATCCCAGCTTCAACCCGGCTCCGATGAACTTCCCGCAGCTGGCGCGCGTCGGCACCTCGCTGTCGCTGAGCGTCGTTGCAGACATCTGGATGCGCACGGAGATGTATCTCGCATTCACCAGCAACACCTTCCAGCTCGGCTCGGCTGTCGAGGCCAGGCTGCGTCTTGGGCCCTTGCGCGCCCACGGCTGGTTCAAGTTCGACGCGCTCATCCAGTTCAAGCCGTTCTACTTCCAGGCGGACATCGACGCTGGGTTCGAGATCACCTTTGGGGACGTGTCGGTCGCCAGTGCCCGCGTCCAGGGGCAGCTGTCCGGGCCGGGGCCAATCACGCTCCGGGCCCGCGCTTCGATCAAGGTTCTCTTCGTCCGTGTCTCCGGCAGCGCGACGTTCCGGCTCGGGCCTGGTGGCGGCGAGAGCGAGAAACGGCTGCCTTCGGCACGGGAGGACCTGGTGGCCGAGCTCAATGTTAGGAATATGCGGAGTGAGGGCGATGATCCCGATGTCTTCCTGAGGCGAGACCGCTTCCTCCAAGGGGAGTCCGTCAACACCGGCGTCCTGGTGCTGCCGAACAGCAGGGTCGTCTGGGAACAGAAGCTGGCACCCCTGAATACCGACCTGCAGCGCTTCCGCGGGCAATTGCTTGAGAATACCGAGCACTACTCGGTGTCCTGCCCCGACCTTCCCTTCGAAGACGAGTTCGACCAGTTCGCGTTCGGGACGTTTGCAACACTCGCTCCGTCGGAGGCACTCAACAACGCACTCTTCCAGCCGCGTCCATCGGGGTTGAAGAGCGAGATGGGTCTCCTCATCCCGGCTCTTGGCAAACAACCTTCTCTCAATTTGGACCTCACCATCGTTCCCGACCTCCGCAAGCTCAGCAGCGTCGCCCTCGATCTCGCGAGCCACTTCGTGCCCGCGCTCCTGTCGAAGATGGCAGAGCAGCGCAACTCCGTCCCACCGAGCGACGGTGGGCCCGGCAAGGTGACGGTTCGCGGCGAAACATGGAAAGCGGTCGCGCGGGTGGGTGGCACCCTGCCAGGCAATGACGCCGTGTCTCCCGCCCAGGCTTTCCTGCAGGCTCGCCAGGCGAAGGGGTTCGCGGCATCCGTCACCGACGGCAAGCTCGACCTCACCGGCGTCTAACGGAGAAATGTCATGGCCGAAGCCCCCCTGACCTTCTACGCGCACCAACAGACCCGGCTCACTGCGCTCATCAAGCGACAGGTGGACGGGCGCGGTGTGGTGCCTCTCACCCTGCATCTGAAGAAGAAGGGGTCCGCGGAAACAGAGGACGCAAGGACGCTTGACGTTCACCTCGCCGGCCCGGGAGACGTCACGGGCCTGCAGCCAGGTTCGGTCATCCTCATGGCCCCGCCGCCTTACGCGCGCGATGCCGAGACGACCAAGCTGGTGCATGCCGACTTGCGGGCGTCGGACCTGCCATGGCGCTACTCTCCTGACGAGAAGCAGCCCATTCGCCCATGGCTCGCGCTCCTCGTTGGCACGCGTGACGAATTCAGCGTTGCAGGCAATCTCCTGACGTTTGCACCTGGCAAGGCCGAAGCCGTGCTGAAGGCGTATCCGTTCGCCAATGCGGAGCGCTGGGCGCACGTGCAGGAGACACCGAATGGGACCGGTGAGCCGCGGAGGATCTCCCGGTTGTTAGGGCTCCGCGGACAGTCGCTCGACGGATCATCGGGCCTGCTTCCTCAGACCGAGTACATCGCCGCGATCGTGGGAACGTTCGACGAACACGGCAAGCCGCAGTGGGGTGGCCCGTCATTCCCCAACACACTCCCGGTCTACCATTCCTGGACCTTCTGGACGGGCGAGGAGGGCGACTTCGAGACCCTGGCGACCGCCATCCAGCCGCGCGAGGCATTGGGCTTGGGGAGAGTCGACCTCCGCCTGCCACGCGTGAATGACCCGGCGACTGGCAAGCCGTTACTCCTGTCGATGCGCGGCGCCATCGGCTCTCTGGAGAGCGAGTCGGCTCCCCCGGCTCCCGCCATAGCCGATCTCGCGGCGTTGCAGACACCCGCGATCGACAAGCCACCGCCCGGCCATCCGCCCCGCACCATCATCGGACTCCCAGACTACGGCCGCCCCTGGCTGAAGGATGGCGATCTGGCTGAGTGGCGCAAGAACCTCAACGGCGACCATCGCCTCCGCGGCACTGCCGGGCTTGGCGGGTGGATCGGCCGCGAGGCGCAAGAGGACCTGGTCGGCGCGGCCGTCCAGCAGATGGGAGAGCTGAATGCCGCCCTGCAGCGGATTGCCCAGCTGGCGATGGGACTCGAGGTGGCGCGCACCCTGTGGAAACACCGACTTCCGGCGGACACCGGCCGGCGGCTCCGCGTGTTCGGTCCGGCCACCGCCCGCATGGAGACGTCCGCGGGCAGCGTTCAAGCCGCGACCACTGGCGCCGACAGTCCCCTGCCGCAGGCGTTCCTGACGAGCGCGGCGATGCGTGTCCTCCGCCGCGGAACGGCGCGCACGCGCGGCGCCGACGGCAAGCCCGACGGTTCGTACCGCTCGGCCGGCGCCCTTGCTGACGCCGCCAACCGCGTTGTCGCGCCGCCAGCCCCCGTCCCGGCATCCCCCTTCGACATGGACGGCGTCGCCGCTGCCATGGACCTCCCGCGCCCGGACGACCTCGTCGTCACCGGGCCCATCCCCCCTCAGGTCTGGAATCTCTCCGACCGTTTTCTCGGGCGGATTATCGACGACATCTGGCCGAACAACGAGTTCATCCCCGAGCTCCGTCGCCTGCTTGGAGAGGACGAACTCGCCGGGTTCACTTGCGACGCCATGACCGTCCTCCTTCGCATCCTCCGTCACGGCCATGAGCCAGCGTCACGGGCCATTTTCTGCGAAGCACTCCTCGCCGGCAGGCTCGAGGCAGCTGGTCTCGGACAGGGAGGCCTCGGTGGCATGGCAGGCACTGATGCCTTCTCGGAGGTACCCTCGGCCCAGCTCGGCTGCCTCCTGTCGTCCGTCGCGCCACCCATCGATCCGCGAAGGCCACGCAACCTCGGCCTGCTGGTCGACCGAATCGGCGAGATGCTGGACCCCAATCGCCCGCGCCCACCAGGCTGGCGACGCGTCGAGTCGACAATCCAAGGCCTTCGATTGGACATTCTCGGGCCGCAGGAGATGCCTGTCAGCATCAAACTGCCGACCTGGACGCTCCTCAATCGCCACGACAAGGAGTGGCTGCTGCCCGGAGTCGGCGCCCTGGAGAAGCACTCCGTCATCGCGCTCAAGACCAACCCGCGCTTCATCGCGGCATTCATGGCGGGCCTCAACAGCCAGTTCCTGGCGGAGATGCACTGGCGCAATCTGCCGGTTGATCGCACCTGTACGCCCCTCCTCCAGTTCTGGGGCCAGCTCGACTACGCAACGAAGCAGCGGCAGCCGGACATCCTTCCGATCAACAAGTGGGATGCGGGCAGGCCACTTGGCGACAAGAGCCACCAGTGGACTCGGCCGGGAGATCCGACCGGCCGCGAGGACGTGGTGATCGTCTTCCGCACCGACCTCTTCCGACGATATCCGGGGACCCTCGTCTATTTGAGCAAACGCACGGGTGACGCATTGAAGCTGGGCCCTGACCTGCGTGCCGCGGAGGGGGAGGCGCCGCAGGCCCGTACGGATCTCGGCCCCATCTACCAGGGCGAGCTCGAGCCTGACATCGTGTTCTTCGCGTTCGACATCGACCCCGACACTCTCGAGCAGTACCAGCTCGTCCTCGATGAGCCTCCGGCCGAGCTGCGGTTCCGCAACAACGAGCCTCTGGCGAGCGGGGACACCAACGGCGCGGATGTGGCCGTCAAATGCATCGACAAGCACACCCGCGTCGCCTTCGTCGGCAGCCACCTGGCCGCGCAGGGCCTGCGATGCCCTGACGAGCACACAGGCTGACGGGCCCGGCGCCGATCGCGCCGCCGCCCAGCCGGTCAACACGTCTTGAGGAACGGCCCCGCGCAGGCCGGGAGGGGAAATGGAAAAGCCACGCTATGTAGAACAGCGCCTCGCACGGCTGGACGCCGCACATTCGGCGGCGCTCGCCATGCCGGATGCGGCCCTCGCGGCAGAGCTCCAGTCGGAGCGCGACCTGCTGCAAACCGCACCCGGCTGGGAAGTCTCGGACCGAACCGTCCGGGAGCAGGGGCGGCAGGCACTCGGGAGATGGTTCAGCCTGGGCCAGGGAGCCCGCGCCAGGATCCTGAGCGATCCCACACTGCGCGCTCTCGGCGAAGAAGCACGCACCACGGAAGCGCTCGACTTTCTGCTGGACGTTGCTCCGGATGGTCAGCCCGACGAGGTGTGGCTCGGGAGATTTCGGGAGGCGCTCATCGCAGCGGGCGGGGTCGATACGGGGGCCGCGGCCTTCAACGAGGCGCTCTTCGCCGGCTACCGCGACTGGTTCCTTGCGGGGCCGCACCCGCACCCGTATCCATTCGACGATCTCGTCGTGGTCCTGCCAGTGCGACTGGAGACCTACTTCCCCGAAGCAACCAAGCTCTGGCTGCGCGTGCTTCCGGATGAGGCGTCAATCCGGCGCGACGTCCCAACGGTCGAAACGGAGGAGGAGCTAGCGCTCAACACGTTCTGGTCCGAAGCGCTGAAGGCGAATGGTTTCGTCGGGTGGACCCGGCCGCCCTTGGAACTCTTCGATCTTCCCGAAACCCGTCTGGCCTGGGAGCGGCTTGCCGCCCGGGTCACGCCGCAGCGGGCGGCATGGCTCATCCCGGCATTCCCGCCGACGCCTGAGTCTCTGGCCGCCGGTCGGCCAGTCGCTGCGGTTCCGAAGGAGCGACGCGTAAGCACCAATCCTGTCGCCAACCGCGTCGCCGGCTTTCCGGAGTCGATCGAAGTCTGGGCCGTATGGGGTGACGATCCAGCCCTGCGCCTGCTTCAGCCCTCAAAGCCAGCGACGCGAATCGATCCGGAGCTGCTCGTCCTTGACACGGAGCGGATCAAGGCAAGCCACCGGCACTTCATGCGCGAAGCGCTCCCCGCCACGAAGCGTGCGTGGTGGATGGACTGGGACGCCGCCAAGGACGTAGGTCTTGGGCTGACCTTCGATTTGCCCGCTGGATGCACATCGGCCACGCTCCGGTCGCTCTACGTCACCGGCCAGAGCGACGAGTCGCCGGCCGAGCTCTTTCGTGCCCATGCCGACGCAGGCGAGTTGGCGGTTCTACCGCTCGGGATGCCCACCAACGCAGTCGCGGGCAGCCAGACCGAGCTGGCTCCTTCGAACGACGACCCGGGCACCTGGCGGCGAGTGGCCAGCCGGAGGCTCGCGGAGATGGCGGGGGCCAAGGTCTCGGAACTGACAGCCATTCTCGGCGGCGCTCTGACGGGGAATAGGGATGCGCTCCCAGCCCTGCCTCGGGACCAGGACCTGCTTCGGGAAGAGAAGCCTGAGTTGAGCCACATCCTGTCGCGGGCACTGTGGCCAGCGCTCCGTGGCCACCAGTGGCGCGACATCTTCGGAAGGCGCGGGGAGTCCGAATCCCTGCGACGGTGGGCGCAATCCAATCTGGCGCCGGAGGGACCGTGGTGTCCCATCCGCATCGGCGACCAGCCGTATGGGTTGCTGCCGATCTCGGACCTCGACAACTGGCGGGTGGAGGCCGATCCAACCGATGACGCAGCCCACGTCGAGGAGTCGTTGGTACTCCAGCTGCGTCAAATGCGAGATGCCTGGGCCCAAGCCGCCAGGCGCACCGGCACCGTCCGTGGTCGTGATGCAGCCGGGCTCCTGGACCTCATCGGCAAGGACGCCATGGCCCGGCGCTATGTGTATCGATGGTTCCTGCCGGCTGAGTTCTTCTCGATTCCCTACATCCTCGAGGGTCACCTCGAGCCTTCCGCCCTAAAGCTGTTTCGAACCCTGCACGACACCTACGCGCGCTTCGATGCGAAGCTCGCGACCGGCAAGCCTCAGCGCTTCTATCTCACCCGCGGCGGGCCGAGCGACCTACAGCTCCCATTGATCTGGCCAACCAGCTTGAGTGGGAAACTTCGGCTGAAGGAAGTGACCGACAGTATCGCGGAAGGCATCATCGCAGGGAGAGCACTCGCGCCCTTCGGTGGCGCGATTCCGCGCAGCCTGCTCGTCAGACTGCTGATTCACTCCGCATTCACCACTAACGGCGCCCTCGGTCAGGAGCAGGAGGAGCGGCGCCCCGGCGGTCAGCAGCTCTCTCTGCTCAACCCACTGGTCTGGCCGCAGAACAAGGCCACCGCGGTGGAGGAAGCGCGGAGGCTGTTCGAGTCCAGAGAGCAGACGACGCAGAGCGATGTGCTGACGCACATCGCTCGCGTCGCTAGCATGCTTGATGACCTGCACGAGCTCCGCAGGCTGCCCGACTCCGCCACAGCGGACCAACGCGCCGAGCTTCCGCGCAAGGAAGCCGGTCTGGAGAGGGCACTGCGGGCGACTCTCGACACAGCTGCCCATCGCATCGACCCGTGGATCACTGGTATCGCGGCGCGACGGGCCAAGGCGACCGAGAACTCGACCAGCGCCCATTACCGCCTTGGCATCTATGGCTGGCTCGACGGACCCTTTGTCGGCTCGCCAGGACCGACCGATGGCGGCCTCCTGCACACCCCGTCACACGCGCAGACGCTGACGGCGGTGATCCTGCGCGACAAATACCTGACCAGCCGCCTCGAGGGCGATGCGGATGCGGCGAACCCCTGGGCGATGACCCTGGACTCGCAGTCGGTGCAGCTGGCCGAGGAACTCGCAGAAGAAGTACGGATCGGCGTCCACCCGTACGAGGCGCTCGGGCGCCGCGTCGAACAGGCGGTCGGCACATGGGAGCGTGTCGATGATCTGCGCCAGAAGTTTCCGCTCCGTCCGGATGCCGTGCCGCAGGACCCCAACACGGTGTGCGACGGGTTGGCCGCACTGCACAGTGCAACCCTTCAGCAGGGTGCCGGCAGCCTTTATGAGCAACTCGACGATGACGGGCGGACCAGGATTGATCTTCTTCGCCGGGCAGCCGACGCCTATGGCGACCTGCTTGTTGCCGAGGCTGTCCACAGCGTCGTCAGCGGCCGGCCGGATGCGGCCAACGCGGCCATGGAAGCAGCATCCGGCTTGGGAAAACCTGCCGGGCTCGAATTCGTCCAGACGCCGGAGAGTGGCATCGCGCTCAAAGCGTCTGTCCTGTCGGTATTGCCCGCCGTCGACGATGGCCCTGCGACCGGGCCTGCGGCATTTGCTGATGCGTCGTCCGCAGCGTGGATGAACGGGGCGCTCGCCACGGGCTGGAGCTGGCAGGTCGCCTGGGGGAAGGCTGGCGCACCAGCGGACGGAGTACCACCCGATGCGACCGACACGGTCTCGCTTGCCGACATGGCCCTCACGCCGGCCGACGCCGCGCTTCTCCCCGAGGACATCCTCAACGGCATCGCCGTCGCGCTCAGTCGCGTGCGGCTTCCGGCCCTCATTCCCGGCCTCGATGCTACGGGAGCTTCGGCGGCGCGTGCCAAGGCCACTGCCCCGACGCGGCACCGCCAGGCGCGTGGCCTCGTGAGCCTTCTCGGCGGGCCGCCGGCCACGGCTGAAGACTTCGCACCCTCGGGTCCAAGCAAAGAACCAGCCCAAGTCGACTGGATGGCAGGGGTGAACTCCACCATCGCCGAAGACCTGCGGACCCGCTATCAAGGATTGCAGGCCAGAGCCAATGAGCTCCTGGCACGACTGGACGTCCCGGGGCTCGACGTGCTTCGCGAGTCGCTCCTGTGGGGCCTCCTCCCCGAGAGTTCACCCGACACAACGGCCACCGCCCTCGCCCTTCTCTACGGTGACGGCGGTGGCGACGGTGCGCTCATGGCGTCGCTGGTCAAGGTCGCTCGCGAAGCGCTCGATCGCCGACTCAAGGCCGCACCGTCGGCCGAACCATCGGCAACCCAGGCAGGAACCGACCTGGCCGAGCGGAACCTCCACCGGCCGCAGGAGATCGCCCGGGCCATCGCCGAGCTTGGCTCGGCCGACGGGCACATGATCGTCCTCGCGCATATCCAACGCGAATCCTTCGCCGCGCATTGCGCCCTGGCGCCGGACGCAGAGCTAGAGACCGACTGGCTGACCACGGTCGCAGCCGTCCGCCGCGACCTCGCCCGGGTCGAGGCCTGGAACCTGGAGACGGGTATCGACCCCACCCTTCCGGTTCTGGCGCCGTTCAGCAATACACCTGGCGACCCCTGGCAACTGAAAGCAGCACGCAAAGCCATCAAGGCTCGCTCTGAGGGGGTAACGCCCGGGGGCCAGCAGACCCAACCATGGGCTCCGCACCTCGTCGCAGCCTTCGGTGCTCCGTCATGGACGGCGGCGACGACCATCGCTGTCGGCCTCGTCGACGGCTGGACCGAGACGGTTCCTACACTCCGCCGCTCGACCCGCGCTGCGTTCGGCTTCAACGCGCCCGCCGCCCATGCGCCGCAGGCGATCCTGCTCGCGGTTCCGCCCGTGGCCAGGACCTGGCTGTCGCCGGAAACACTGGCGGCGATCGTCGCCGATGCGCGCACCCTGAGCCATGCACGGGCAGCGAGACTGGAAGACCTCACCGCCGACTACCAGCAGCAGTTGAAATCCAATCCCGGCGAACCACCGGTCCCGTACCAGGACCTCAGGGCCACCATGATGATGCCGACGCAGCTCGACACGGGCATCGTCCTCACGGACTGACGCAAGGGGGATGGACGATGCCTTTCGACCAATATCACCGGTTGGAACCCAAGCCTGGCGAGCGCGACCTCCAGGAAGGATTTCACGCCGCCGTCTTCGATCCGTTGTGGTTCCTGGCCAGGCAATGGCAGATGGGCGAGCACCAGGGCGAGAATGCCACCTCGCCCGTCGCCGTCCGCTATCGCCTGCGCCAGAGTGCCATTCGTGCGCCCGACGGCTTCGACGGCGATACCCGCTTCGACCCGGCAATCACACCAGCCGAGGCCATCATCGAGTCCGAACTCGACGACTGGTGGACGATGGGCCGCCGTATCCGCATCGGCGCGGCGATTGCCGAGCGCGCCCATATCGACCCCGAGGCGCTAGAGAGTCGCCCATTTCTCTTCGACCACCCTCCGTCGCCCTATGACCGCTTTCATGGACGGTTCGACGGACGTGCGCTTTGGCGGGCCGGCATCGGCCAGGACCTGGCCGGTCCAGGAGAGAGGCCACCGTCGGAAGGGCCGTTCACGTGGCAGTCCGAGGCGCTCTCCTATGAGGCCTCCTTCCCCTCCGGCGTCGGCAGGCTCGACATTCCCAGACACCGCGGAGGGCGGCTCGACTGGCATTCCGCGGAAACACCCCCTGACACGATTCCAGCGCAGCCGGACGGCGAGCAGCAGGAGCACGTGGTCTTCGCGACTCCGTTCGAATATCCAGGCGCACCGCATGGCCGCTGGTGGCAGATCGAGAATGCGGCCGTCGACATCGGCGGGTACCCACCCGACCCGGCGCACTTCCCCACCATGCTGCTGGTGGACCTGATCTTCTCACACGGCGACGACTGGTTCGTGTTCCCGGTCGCCGCCAACGCGGCCAACTTCGTACAGCTCGACGTCGAAGTGTTCGATTCGTTCGGGAACCACTACCACAACAGCCCAGGAGACCAGCCGCGTTGGCCGGGATTGATGGAGCCGAAAGACTGGTCGCTGTTCCGGACCACCGGACAGCCGCGCGGACTGGCGTTGTGGCTGACTGCAGCAACCCCGCTCGAAGGGGGCGTGCTGGAAGAAGTGCAATTCGGCCTGGATGAATACAGTAACCGCCTGTGGGCGGTCGAGCGGCGGATCGACGGCCAGGATGTGATGCAGAAAACGGAGCCTTCCATCACGACACCACGCCTCAACGAAGGAATGCCGTCCGCCGATCGAACCAAGCCGCGCGAGTATGCCTACGTCCCGTCGGACGGCGTTGCTCCCTACTGGCACCCCTACGAGATCGAGGAGGTCGCCGGCGCTCGGCGCTTCGTCCTGCACGGTTTCGCCGACCTGTCGCGAGCGACACCCGTGCCGATGCCGTATCCACAGGCCGAGGTCCTGCTCGCGGGAACGCCAGCAGCGCGCGAGCTGCACCGGGTGGATCCGGCGACAGTGCCGGCCAACGGGCTCACGATCGAGCGCCGATGGATGCTCGCCCGCGATACCTGCGGCAGGCCGGTCCTCTGGCTCCAGCGCCAACGGAAGCCCCGGCTCAGTCCACCCGGCCGCACCGTGCGTTTCGACGTCCTGGAAGAGCTGCGCGCGCCGTAATCAGCCACGCCCTCGGAGGGTCCCGCATGCACCCAGCATATCTCCTGATTACCAAAGTCGTGTGCAACGCCAGCGATGACACTTTCGGTGCCGATGACCTATACGGAGTCCTTGGCAATGACACATTCACCATCGGGCAATTCCAAGCGGGCGACCAAAAGGACCTCACCGTCGAGAGGCTCATCCCACCCGGCGTGAACGACCTCACGATCGCTGAGAGCGACTTCCCCGATCAAGACGACGTTCTGGGCACCATCGACCTACTTCAGGACATGGATGTCGAACGTGTCATTGGCATCCTGGTTGGAGATGCACGATACGACATCACATTCCGGGTCATCAGCGAGGCGGATGATGCAACCGAGGAGCGCTGCCCCGAAACTTGTCCGACGTGCGGGGACGGCTGCCGGAAGCAACATCCCCACGGCGGCACGGTGCATTGGTGCGGGCGGCACGAGTGGGGCGCCAACTAACACTGCTGCGTCAGAAGTAGGCAGAGGGGAGCGGGCAAGTGAGGGGTGTGCGCCCTGACCACTATGCGTTGTCCGCCATCCGCCCTGCTCATGAAGTAGGCATGGACTCTTCATGGATGCCGCCGCGGTGCAGCCGCACCAACTCTCTCAACCTGTCCATGTCGACTCTCCGGTAGCTCATCCGTGCGAGTTCCTGGGCGCACCGCGGGGCTGCGCTCAATGGCACGCGAGGATGCACGGAATGACCGGCCGGGTAGGCTCAAGACCCACCTACTGGCCGCGTTTCTTCCTATCGTTTCTTGGGTGAATGGACCGCCGTCCCAACTTCCTTGGCTCGCGATCCGCATGGTCGACCCCGCTACGAACAGCTTGGGTGACCCGACCGCGATCCCGGTGAGTGTCAAGGTAGTTGTCGCGTGAAAGGATTCAGCCGATCCACTGTCGCGCCCCCTATTTGAAACCGACAGGCAATCTCTGCCCACGTCCCCTCGTGCGCCAGGTACGCCTCAAGAATGCGTTGCCTCAAGTCCATAGAGAGTGGAGCTCATGACCTCAATTTATGGGCTCCAGAGCAGACCTTCTTGCTTCGATGCCGTGGGGCGGACCACTCCAGGGCTGCGCTTCTTGCTTCGCTCGATCAGCCTCTCTGAGCACCGTTGTAGGGGCCGTCCCTGATTAGCGCAGCCAAAGAAGCATGGACGCTACGTGCAGGACGGCGAGGTAACTGGTCGCCGTCTTGTCATAGCGGGTGGCGACAGCACGAAAGCGCTTGAGGTCGAGGAAGAAGCACTCCACCCGGTAGCGTAGCCGGTACAGGGTGCGGTCTAACGGCAACGCCCGCTTGCGGCTCGGGTTCGAATGGATGACAGGCTTCATCCTGAGCTTTCGAACGTTGGCGCGAATGCGGTCGGCGTCATAGCCGGTATCCGCGATGAAGGCAGCGCCCTCGGCGTGCACCAGAAGTTCTTCGGCCATTGTGGACTCGTGCCGCTGGCCGGGCGTCAGCGCAACGTGGAGCGGCTTACCTCCCGTCGTTGTGACGGCGTGAACTTTCGTTGAAGAACCTCCTCGAGAACGCCCCAAAGCATTGCTTCGGATCCCCCTTTTCCGCCCGCGGCGTCCTGATGCGCCCGGACGACCGATGCGTCAGCGAGGGAGCCGAGTTCATCCACATCGAGCTGCAGCGCCTTGAAGATGGCTTCCCAGCGCCCAGTCTTCGCCCAACGGTGAAAGCGGTTGTAGACTGCCTTCCAGTGGCCGAACCGCTCAGGCAAGTCCCGCCATTGCACGCCGGTCTTCACGCGCCACACCACGGCGTTGATGAAGTCACGGTCCCCTCGCTTCGAGCGAGGGCCGCTCCTGGCACCCAGCAGGGGCTCAATGCGGCTCCACTCGGCATCGCTCAGTTCATGTCGGCGCACAGCCCGCGTTGAGCATACCTTGAGCCTGGCCCGGTTCCGTGGACACCCGAGATGTGATGGAAGGAGCACGGGATGTCCGCGACTGACGAAAAGCAGAGGAAGCCCCGCAGGCCGCGCCGGGAGTTCACGGCGGAGTACAAGGCCGGG
>NZ_RAWR01000543.1:0-441 GCF_003986945.1 Corallococcus sp. AB018
TTCCTAACCACCTGATGCAGACTATGGAACTTCCTAGGAATATCTGTAATAAAATTGATAAGCTAAATAGAAATTTCCTCTAGGGAAGCACTGGAAATGCTAAGAAAGTTCATGTAGTCAACTAGCATAATGTCTGCAGAAGTAAGAAACAAGGGGGCCTAGGCATTAGAATGGCAAGAGAACACAATTCTGCTCTAATTACAAAGTTAGGATGGAAAATTACAAACAACTCTGAGGATCTTTGGTGCTTAATCCTTAAATCAAAATACCTCGAAAAGCACTCCTTATCCAATTGGCCTACAAAAAGAAAAACATCTCACACATGGAAAAGCATCATAAAAAATAGATAAGTGGTAGAAAAGAATATCAAATGGGGTGTAGGTAATAGGAAAAACATTTCACTCTGGACTAATTGGTGGTGTGGTTCACAGCCCCTATGCA
>NZ_RAWR01000544.1:0-440 GCF_003986945.1 Corallococcus sp. AB018
GTTGGGCTGCGTGTAGCGAAGTTTGATCGCCGCAGCGTACATCAGGAAGTACATCACGATGTACACAGTGGTAGTGAGCGCGAAAAGTGCCCAGAAACTACTGTTTAATCCTCCCGGGTACAGAAGAAACACCAAACCCCAGAAAGTGACGAAAAGTCCCTGAGCTATTAGAAGGCCTACGGGCATACCCTCGGAATTTCGCTTCTGTAGTATAGGGGGGAGACTGCCGTGTTCGGCAGTGACCGCAAGTCCCCGGACAGGCCCAAGAACCCACGCGACCACTTGGCCGGTCGCGCCAATAGCGACCAAAAGGCCAATCGTCTTAACTAAAAGTGGCGAACTAACCCCGCAAGCGATGGCAACGGCTTGCATGACTCCAGCGTTAAGACTCATTTTTTTGGCGGGCACCAACCAGGCCACAATCAGAGACCCGAGAATAC
>NZ_RAWR01000545.1:0-440 GCF_003986945.1 Corallococcus sp. AB018
CATTAATAGGGAAACTAATGAGAAAGTTGCGATAAAAAAGATCAATAATGTGTTTGGGAACCGTATTGATGCGTTGAGAACTCTTAGAGAACTTAGGCTTTTGCGGCACATTCGACATGAGAATGTGATTGCTCTGAAGGATGTTATGATGCCTAGTCAGAGGATGAGTTTCGAGGACGTGTATTTGGTTTATGAACTAATGGATACGGATCTTCACCATATCATAAAGTCATCTCAACCGCTTTCCAATGATCATTGCAAATACTTCATCTTCCAGGTATTGTAATGTTCAAATTTAGTTTATCACATCTATCATGTGGATCTTAGCTCTCTTGTTATGTACATTACTGAATTACCTTATTTGATGAATACTGTTGAATTGATACATATGTATATTACTGTTTCGTTGCATCGTGAAAATTTACTGCATTCTATTGATT
>NZ_RAWR01000546.1:0-438 GCF_003986945.1 Corallococcus sp. AB018
GTTAGAAGGTTCGTGTCCTCTTGCATGTTCTGCACATTTGGCACGGTGTTCTGGGTGTTCGGCAGTGCATTCTGGACAGTAGGTGCCTGCTCGGGTAATGGAGCCCCTGGCAGAGGAGGAACTTGATGTGAAGCAGATGCCGCATTCTGCTGTTGCAGTCTAGTGATTAGCTCGGCCTGCTGGGCCATGATCGCGGCCTGCTGTTTGGATAACTCCGCTTGACGTGCGGCATCCTCCTGCATTTGTCTCATGCTCTCTTGCATTTGGCGCATCAGGGCTTCCATTCCTGATGTATTTTGCTGATCCATCCGACTAACTGGTATGTCTATTTCTATAGCAACAATCGAGACCTCAGTCCTATTGCCCTCTGATGGAGTAACCCACTGTTCTGGCAACCTCTGTTCTGACACATTGCACTTTCTCGGCCTTCTTCTGACA
>NZ_RAWR01000547.1:0-437 GCF_003986945.1 Corallococcus sp. AB018
ATACAACAAGTCATTGAATACATCAAGATGCACAATATTTGAATAGGCATAATTCTACGATAACCCCCTCTCCGTCATCTTCTTTTCACATACACACGCAATCCACAAGAGAGCAAGAAAAAGCAAAGTTAATGTGGCAATATTTGAAAATTCCCATGATTTCAAGCTACTTAGACTCTTATTTTGTGTTTTTAGAGTTTTTAGGTCGAGAATTTTGGTAATGTTCATATTTGTTGTCATGGGTTGTAGCCTGTAGGGGTCGCCCATGAGTCGTCTTATGAGTCAAGTTATTTAATTATTTTTTGTCTATGTTTCTTATTTGGTCTTAGATAGGTTTTGTAAATCAAAATTTTAGTAAATTCCTATTTTGAAATCCTAGTTGGTCAAAGAAATTTCTAAAGTCTATATAAACTCATATAATGCTTCTAATTCAATAG
>NZ_RAWR01000548.1:0-436 GCF_003986945.1 Corallococcus sp. AB018
CTTCAAGACTTGCCTGGAAATCTGAATCAGTGTAGCCTATGGGATTTAAAGCACCACCCTTGTAGACTAACACAAGATTCCTTGTACTCTTTAAGTATTTCAGAATATACTTAACTGCATTCCAATGTTCTTGTCCTGGATTAGACTGATACCTGCTCACGATTCCAACAGCATAACAGATGTCAGGTCTAGTGCATAACATTGCATACATTAGACTTCCAACTGCAGATGCATAGGGAATTTTCGCCATGTCCTCTATCTCTTGAGGATCAGTCGGTGACTGTTCCTTAGATAGACGAATACCATATCTAGAAGGCATGTTTGCCCCATTGGTGTTGCTCATGGAGAATCTCTCTAAGACTTTGTCTATGTAGGTCGTTTGAGAGAGAGCAAGAGATCTGTTCTTCCGGTTTCTTATAATCTGAATACCAAGAAC
>NZ_RAWR01000549.1:0-436 GCF_003986945.1 Corallococcus sp. AB018
TTTTTTGACAGAATATTCATTTATATTGGAGGCAACAATTTTTATGGCATTAATGTCTTTAGGACAATCCTTATTCCAGCCAGCAAATAATTCCCTTATTATGTCAAATTGCCCGAAAGAGCAGCTTGGTATAGCTGGAAGCGTTAATTCCCTAGTAAGAAACTTGGGGCAAATTGTTGGAATTTCTCTGTCAACTACTATTCTATACCTATTTATGAGCCAAAAATTACACTATCAAGTTTTAGGATATGTATTTGGAAAGGATTATGCCTTCGTATATGGAATGAAAAATGACTATAGAATTTTATCAATGATTTGCTGCATTGGCATAGTATTAAATATTGTTCGAGTATTCAAAAAGAAAAAGACTGTAGATACTAAAACTGAACTGAACTCTGTCAAATAGACAGAAGAAAAAAATTATTTCTTATAGCAC
>NZ_RAWR01000550.1:0-436 GCF_003986945.1 Corallococcus sp. AB018
ATCTCCAGCCTAAGCTAATGCAGAGAATGATTGTAATCCCCTTTCCCACTTTCTCAGATTTACACGATATGGGGGTACAAATCGAAGATGCAATGAGGCAAGGTCTGTTTGACCAGGATAAGGAGCAGCCCAGGAGGGCATTTTCCCGTAGTTCGAATGTGACCACCAGCGGTGACGCAGCTGCAAGATCATCTGAAGTGGGCATGGTCACCACCACCACACCAAGAGCAGCCACCCCCTTTGTTGGTGCATCCAATCCAAACCCCCGAACTTCGGACTATCTACCCCGAGGCAAGAGGGTTTTCACCTCACTCTATCTGCCTTTGTCTAAAGCCCTAGGGGTCTTACTCAGGAAAGGACCTTTGAAACCGTTAGACTAACGGCCTCTACCCAACCCTCTCCCCGTAAAGCATGACCCGGATAAGTACTGTGCTTT
>NZ_RAWR01000551.1:0-434 GCF_003986945.1 Corallococcus sp. AB018
ACTAAGTCGCTTTCCTAAAGACAATATTTACACCCACCAAAAGGTGTGCAAGGGGTTACAGCAAATTTGCCTCCAAGATATAATGAAACCTGATCTAAAGATCAAATCTACCGGCATTTGCACAGACAACAATATATCAAAATACTCTTGATATAATCAAGAAAACCAAGACACTGATAATCAAATTTGCATAACTTGATTACCAGTAAGAAAAGTAGAAATTTGCTTAGGAAACTCTTGATTGAAAAATCTAAATCAAGAGGGAGGGAGAGAGAGAGAGAGAGAGAGAGAGAATTGTAAGAATGCCTTTAGAATTTTTGGATGGAATGAAATGGCTGATTTCACAGCCTATATATAGGCCTGAATGCATCTGATCAAATGGTCAAGTCACTTGATCGCATCCAATCAGATTTGACTGTTGGATTGATGATTTA
>NZ_RAWR01000552.1:0-433 GCF_003986945.1 Corallococcus sp. AB018
TCTCACATCCCTCTGGCACTGAAGCTCGGTTTTTCTCTCAACCCTTTTGCTCACTTTTTCTATCAACTTACACCTCTCTATTCTTTATTCTCTCATTTTTTCATCCCTCCCCAGGGTGTTTAATGGATGAATAGGAAGTTGTGGGTTCACGCCCGACATGGTTAGCTCACGGCTGTTTCTTCTGGTGGCGTTTGGTCGATGCCCCAGGTAAGGTAACGGAGTACCTTGATCCCTTCAGATTCGTGCTTCGCATTTGGTTCGATACCTCGTTGCTCGGAGGTTGAGAGAGCTTTCAGCCCTTTAATAACAGCTCGAGTTGTGCCCTTCTTGGCAAGTATGTTGGCGATGGGGGAAAAACAGGAAGCCTGACTCAACTGTGCCCCTAGTTCATCATTATGACCATTTTTGTTTTGGTTTTCTACTAAAACAATTT
>NZ_RAWR01000055.1:0-45770 GCF_003986945.1 Corallococcus sp. AB018
GGCCCCGCCGCCGCCCAATGACACGCCGCCGCCGGAGCCGTCCGCCAAGCCGCCGCCGTTGGTGGTGGGCATGACCATGTCGTCCACCACCAGCGCGGGCTCCTTCGCCGCGCCCGTGGGCAACACCGCCTACGGCAAGGCCAACGGCACCGCGAAGGCGCCCCAGGACGTGAAGGGCTACTCCGCGCCCAAGTACGTGCCCGTGTACCAGGTGGACACGGAGCCCTCCGTCGCGTCCGAGGTGAAGATTCCCTACCCGGACGAGGCGCGCCGCGCGGGCATCGAGGGCACCGTCACGCTCTCCATCACCATCGACGCGGAGGGCAAGGTGAGCAACGTGAAGGTCATCTCCGGGCCCGGCTACGGCCTCAACGAGGCCGCGCGTGACGCCATCCGCCGCTTCCGCTTCAAGCCGGCCATCAAGGGCGGCGAAGCGGTGGCCACGGAGATGAAGTACTCGTACACCTTCCTGCTGGACTGAAGGCACGCGCCCCGGAAGCTTCGGCCTGAGCCGTGGCTCCGGGGCGATGCGCCTACTGCGTCTTGAGCGCGCGGCGCATGATGTCGCGCAGCGCCGCCAGGTCCTCGTCCGGCATCGCGGCGATGAGGGGCGGCGGCGAGCTCAGCCGCGCCATCAGCCGGCCGCGCAGCTCCGCGCCGGCCTCCGTCAGCACCAGCATCTTCACGCGGCGGTCCTGCTCGCTGCTCTTGCGCTCCACCAGCCCGCGCGCCTCCAGCCGGTCCACCAGCCCCGTCACGTTGGAAGCGTCACACGACAGGTAGTTGGCGAGCGTGCTCATGGCGAGCGCTCCCTCGCCCAGCTGCCTCAACACGTGCGCCTGCACGGGAGACAGGTCGAACTCCGCCGCCAGCGCGGGGAAGTTGCGCATGTGCGTGTGCAGCAGCTCGAAGAGGAGCGTCCACGCCTGCTCCGGCAGCCCACTCCCACCCTCCGACAGGTCGGTGGTGGCCGCCGACCGGCGCATCACCTGCTCGCTAGGACCGTCGCTGAAGCCGTTCATAGTGAAGTTACGTTAAGTCATCGGACGCACATAAACAATTGACATCATCAACCATTGACCGCTACTACATTCCGCATATTCCAACATCCGACAGTGCGGAGTACTTTCACGAGGCCCTGGGGTCGGGTAGAGGACGCAACGCAGTCGTCCATTGGACGGATCCGCCTCGCGCTCCCGCGGGTCGGTGAGGAGGTCGAAGCGGTATGAGTACCTTTCTGGCGCTGTCCCTGTCGGCCACCCTGGCAGCGGCGCCCGTACTGACGCTGGATGAGGCACTGGAGTCCGCCCGCCAGCAGAACCTCGATTTGAAAATCGCCCAGGAGCGCTTCGAGCAGGCATCGCTCGCGACGCGCAAGGCCTGGTCGGGCTACCTGCCCACCATCACCGCTGGGGCCTCCATCACGCGCAACAACGTGGCGGCCATCATCCCGGCAGGCCCTATCGCCCCGGTGGACATCACCATCCAGCCGCTCATCCAGAAGGGTGCTCAGCTGGAGGCGCGGCAGGCCATCATCGCGCCGCAGCTGTGGGCGGGCATCGCGGCCTCCTACAAGTCCGTGCAACTGGCGGAGCTCAACACGCAGACGGCGCGCCGGCAGGTGCTCTTCGGCGTGGCGCAGGCGTACTACGGCGCCGCGGCGCAGCAGGAAGCCCTGCGCGCGCAGGAGCGGCTGCTGGAGCTGAACCAGGCGCGGGAGAAGGACACCCAGGCCCGGTTCGACGCGGGCACGGTGACGCGCGTGGCGCTGCTGCGCGCCCAGCTGGACCGCTCCCGCGCGGAGCAGGACCTGGTGCGCGCGAAGAACGCGCTCGCGGGCCTGAAGCTGGCGCTGGGCACGCTCATCCAGCGCGAGCCGGAGTTCGACCTGGCCCCGCCGCCGGAGCCGACGGTGCCCGCGCAGGCGTCGCCGGACGACCTGGTCAACCAGGCCATCCAGGAGCGCTCGGACGTGCAGGCCGCGGAAGTGGGCCTGAAGCTCAGCCGCATCAACAAGACGGGCGTCATCCTGAGCTACCTGCCCACGCTGGGCGTGACGGGCGCCTACCGCATCGCGAACGCGGCGGGCTTCACCGGCCAGAACGAGACCTGGGCCATCACCTTCGGCGCCAGCTGGACGCTGTTCGACGGCGGCCTGCGTGAGGCGAACCTCTCCGAGGCGTCGTCGCGCGTGCGTGAAGCCACCGTCACCCAGGTGCTGGCGCAGGCCCGCGTGAAGGAAGAGGTGCGTCGCTCCAAGCTGGACCTGGAGAACGCGCTGGCCAACCGCTCCAAGGCCGAGGAGGCCCTGGAGCTGGCGCGCGAGTCCAACCGCCTGACGGACGTGAGCTTCAAGGCGGGCGTCGCCACCTACCTGGAAGTCGCGGACGCCAACACCGCGCTCACCAACGCGGAAGTGGGCTTCGTGTCCGAGCGCCTCCAGGCGTCGCTCGCCGCGCTGCGCCTGCTCAACTCGCTGGGCTCCTTCGAGTCCGGTTCGGTGAAGAAGGACGCGGCCGCCCTGGGCGCGGAGCCCGGCGCGGGCGCGCCGAAGTCGCAGCAGCCTGCCCAGGAGCAGCCGGCTCCGCAGCAGCCCGCGCCCCAGCAGTAGGCGCGGTGTGACGAGCCATTCCCGGCGCCCGCTTCAGGGCGCCGGGTCCCCTGCCCTCCCGGGCGGGAAGCAGGTGCTTCGTTGTGGGGGTCCATCACCGGCCCCACCCTCCTCTGTAGGACCCGTTCCACGAGGAGGGAACCATGGCGGATGAATCCTGGGGCAACTGCAAGAACTGTCGGTTCTTCGCGGGCAACAGCGACGAGCCGAGCGAAGACGCGACGCAGAGCTGCAATCAGCCGGAGCTCCAGCAGTTCGCGCTCGTGGTCTCCGGCAACAGCGGCTGCAACGCCTACGAGGCCCGCACCGGCGAGACGGTACCCTCATACGAAGAGCCCGCGCCGATGCACTGAGGACTCGCGTGTCCCATCGGTCCTCGCGATGCCACGGCTGTCCTGTCGTTCAGGTGCCGGTGGCGTCGCGGACCTGGGGCAGCGCCGGTTCAGGCGGGTGCGCGTAGTAGATGCGCTCCATGAGCTTGCGCTGGTGCACGAGCGGCTTGTCGTACTTGTCCAGCCGCATGCCCTTGTGGCTGTAGGGCGTGTCCGCGACGGTGGAGATGAAGCGCGCGTCATCGCGCACCTCCCACCAGGTGAGCCCCAGCGCGGCCTTCGCCGCCACCGGCAGCAGGGGCCTCAGCGCGGGCACCGTCGTGCGCAGGAAGGAGAAGACGTGCAGGCGCGTGGTGCGCGCCGTCTCCGGCACGAAGAAGATATGCGCCTGCGTGATGAAGGGGCGCGGCGCTCCCGAGGGCTGGATCCAACTGACGGTGTAGACGCTGCGCACCGGGTCGAAGCGCGTCACCCAGTCATTGCGGAAGAAGTCCCCCTTGCCCACCGCGAGCAGGCGCATGATGGGCGCGGGCCGCTGCGGGGCGCGGTAGTGCACCTCCGTGTGGTCGTCGTGGTTGTGCGCCTCGAACTCCACCGCGCCCGCCTGCGAGCCGCTCCACCCCAGCCGGGTGTGGACGAAGGGCGTGTGCTCGTCCTCGCTGAAGTTGTCGAGCGCCACGTGCAGCGGCGCCTGGAACAGCGTGGAGAACGTCCCGCCGAAGACGTAGTCGCCGCTGGCGAGCTCCGGCATCGCGGACTCGGGCGTGTCCGCGTGCGCGAGCCAGAGGTAGCCGTGGCGCTCCACCACCTGGAAGCTCTTCGCCTCGCAGTGGCGCAGCTCCGGCTGGCTGGGGTTGGTGCCGTGGCCTTTCGAGTCGAAGCGCCAGCCATGGTACGGGCACTGGAGCTGGCCCTCCTTCGTCACGAGGCCCTTCGACAGCGGCGCGAAGCGGTGCGGACACGCGTCCGACAGCGCCGCGGCCTTGCCGGCGGCGTCCCGGAAGAGCGCGTAGGCGTGGCCCGCAAGCTCCACCCGGACGGGCTGGCGGCGGAGCTGACGGGAGGGGAGCACCGGATGGAAATGCCTGACGACGTCGGGGGTAGGCTCCATGGCGCCAGCAGTATAGCGGGCTGTCGCGGTGGACCCCGGTGGGTCGCACGAAGACCTGAAGGTGTGGGAGGCCGGCCTCGCGGGTGGCATAGACTGCCCGGCCGTGAAAGCTCCCGTCCCTTCCCGCCGCCGTGCGCGCTGGTTCGCCGTGGCGACCATGGCCGTGCTGGTGGCGCTCGCCACGGGGGCATGGCTGTACGTGCGCGGCGCACTGCCGGCGCCGGTGCCCCCAGCAGCAGGGCCCTTCAGCTACACGGACTATGCGCAGGCGCTGAGCCACGTGCGCCCCAGCGGGGACCTGGACTTCGAGGGCCTCCGGCGTGACCGCGCGGTGCTGGAGCGCTTCGTCGCGTCGCTCGCGGCGGTGTCGCCACACCGGAAGCCGGAGCTCTTCCCGTCGCCCGAGGACGGGCTGGCGTACTGGATCAACGCGTACAACGCGCTGGTGCTCATGCAGCTCGTGGAGCGCTACCCGAACGGGGTGGATGCCTCCTGGTTCGGCCGCTTCTACTGGGGCCGCACGTGGCCGGTGGGCGGCGAGCGGCTGACGCTGTACGCCCTGGAGCAGCGCATCCTCCTGGGCGAGTACGCCGACCCGCGCGTGCACTTCGCCCTCTTCCGGGGGACGCGCGGCGGGCCCCGGCTGGACGGCGCCCCCTATCAGCCGGAGTTCCTGGACGCCCAGCTCAACGACGCCAGCCGCCAGTACGTGGGGGATGCGCGGAACGTGAAGCTGGAGGACAAGACCGTGCGCCTGGCGCACCTGTTCGAGGACCAGAAGCAGGACTTCCTCAACGCGCTGCCGGAGGGCCGTGGCGGCAACGTGCTCCAGTTCGTCTGGGCCTTCCTGCCGGACACCTGCGAGGAGCGCCCGGGCTGCGACACGCGCGGCGACCTGGACCGCGCCTGCGGCCCCGACCTGGACAAGTGCCGCATCGCCTTCGTCCACGAGGACACCTCGCTGCCCGACGCCGCGAGCACCGCCGAGCGGCGCTGAGTTAGCGTCCCTCCATCGCGGACGAACACGCGGGAGGCAGCGGCGCATGACGATGGGAGCGGTGTGGCTGGCGACGTGGCTGGCGCTGGGGAGCGCGGACATGAAGTGGGAGCCGCAGGCGAGCGGGACGACGGTGCGGCTGCGCGGCGTGAGCGCGGTGGACAGCCGCGTCGCGTGGGCCAGCGGCGACAAGGGCACCGTCGTGCGCACCACGGATGGTGGAAAGACGTGGACGCGAGCCCCCGTGCCGGATGCGGACGGGTTGGACTTCCGCGACGTGGATGCCTTCAGCGACCGCACCGCCTACGTGCTGTCCATTGGCGCGGGTGACAAGTCGCGCATCTACAAGACGACGGACGGCGGCGCGCACTGGACGCTCCAGTTCACCAACACCGTGCCCGGGGCCTTCTTCAACGGCATGGCCTTCTGGGACGAACAGCACGGCATCGCGTTCAGCGACCCGGTGGAAAGGCACTTCGTCGTCATCACCACGGAGGACGGTGGCGCGACGTGGAAGCCCGTGCCGCAAGGGGCACTGCCGGCCGCGCTCGAGGGTGAAGCGGGCTTCGCCGCCAGCGGCACGAGCATCGCGGTGTACGGCAAGTCCCACGTCTGGTTCGGGCTGGGGGGCTCCATCGCGCGCGTGCTGCACTCGGCGGACCGGGGCAAGACCTGGGGCATCGCGCCCACGCCGCTGGCCACGGGTGAAGGCGCGGGCGTGTTCTCGCTCTACTTCTGGAGCTCCATGGCGGGCGTCGCCGTGGGCGGCAACTACAAGCAGCCGGAGGTGGCCACCAGCAACGCGGCGCTCACGATGGACGCGGGCAAGCGCAAGTGGACCGTGCCGGAGAAGGCGCCCGGGGGCTACCGCTCCTGCGTGGCCCCGTTCACGCCCGAGAAGAAGATGTGGCTCATCACCGTGGGGCCCACGGGTTCGGACGTGTCGAAGGACACGGGGAGGACTTGGGAACCGCTGGACACCACCGGCTTCCACGCCGTGTCCACCCCTCCTCGCAAGCAGGACACGGCCTGGGCCGTTGGCGAGGAGGGCCGCATCGCGAAGCTGGTCTTCACGAGCGCGGCGCCAGCGCCAAAGCAGCCGTAGCGCTCCGGCGCCCTTCCCACCGCAGAACAGCCATGCTTGGCGCGAGCCGCATCGCATGGCAGCGGCTTCGCGCCGCGAGCGCCCTGACGGGACCTGCATGGCGCGGGGAGCATCCTCCCCGCGCCGGGTGCTTCACTTCACCAGCAGCGCCGCGCCGATGATGCCGCTGTCATCGCCCAGCTCCGCGTCGGCGATGAGCAGGCCCTCGCGCGACACGCGGGACGACCACTGCTGTACGCCGTCCAGCACCTGCCGCTTGATGCCCGGGCAGTGCGTCAGCACACCGCCGCCCAGCACCAGACGCGACGGGTTGAGCACCGTCACGTAGTTGGCCACCGCGAGCGCCAGGAACCGCGCCGCGCGGTCGTGGATCTCCTTGGCCTTCGCGTCCCCCGCCTCCGCCGCCGTCTCCAACGTCACCGGGGTGATGGTGTCCGGGTCGTCGTGGGCCAGCGTCTCCAGCACGCGCGAGCCGCCGGACGCCAGGAGTTCCTTCGTCTGCGCGATGAGGTTGTGGCCGCCCGCGTACGCCTCCAGGCAGCCGTGCTCACCGCAGCCGCACAGCCGGCCACCGGGCACCACCTTGATGTGGCCCAGCTCGCCCGCCACGCCGCCGCCGCCCTGCACCAGCCGCCCATCCGCGATGATGGCGCTGCCCACGCCGGAGCCCACGAACACCACCAGGATGTCCTGGGCGCCGCGACCCGCGCCCGCGTGCAGCTCGCCCCACGCCGCCGCGGACAGGTCGTTCACCACCTTCACGTCGAAGCCCAGCCGCTTCGTCAACATCGCCGCCAGCGGCACGTCACGCCAGCCCAGGTTGGGCGCCACGGAGATGACGCCCGTGTCCTTGTGGATCTGCCCCGCCGCGCCCACGCCGCAGCCGTCCACCTTCACGCCGGACTGCTTCACCGCCTCTTCCGCCGCCTGGGCGATGGTCTCCACCACGCCCTGCGGCTTGCGGTCCTGCACCGCGACCTTGGCGCTCGCGAGGATTTCACCCTTCCCGTCCACCACCGCGGCCCGGGCGAACGTCCCGCCCAGGTCGATTCCCAGCGTCGGCATGTCCAGCTCCCTCCCTTACGTGCGTGTGCTTCGCGTGGAGCGCGAAAGGCTCAGGCGCCGACTTCCTTCTGCGCCTGGGCGACCGTCTTCTCGATGAGCGCCTGAATCTCCTTCACGCGGGCCTCCGTGCTGGCCTCGTAGCGCAGCACCAGGATGGGCTGCGTGTTCGACGCGCGGATGAGGCCCCAGCCGTCCTCGAACGTCACGCGCACGCCGTCCACGTCCACCACCTTGTGGCCCGCGTCGCGGAGAATCTCCGTGGCGCGCTTCACCATGGCGAACTTCTTCTCCTCCGTCGTGTCGAAGCGCAGCTCGGGGCTGGCGAAGGTCTTCGGCACGTCGGAGAGCAGCTGCGACATGGACTGCTTCTCGTGCGTCAAAATCTCCAGCAGGCGCGCGGACGCGTACACCGCGTCGTCGAAGCCGAAGTAGCGGTGCTTGAAGAAGATGTGACCGCTCATCTCGCCGGCCAGCTCCGCGTGCTCCTCCTTCATCTTCGACTTGATGAGCGAGTGGCCCGCCTTCCACATGATGGGCTTGCCGCCGTGCTTCGCGATGTCGTCGTACATCGTGTAGCTGCACTTCACCTCGCCGATGATGGCCGCGCCCGGGGACTCCTTCAGCACGTAGCGGCTGAAGAGCACCATCAGCTGATCACCCCAGAGCACGTTGCCCTGGTCGTCGATGACGCCGATGCGGTCGCTGTCGCCGTCGTACGCGATGCCGACCTCCGCCTTGACCTCCTTCACCTTCTTGATGAGGTCCTGGAGGTTCTCCACCACCGTGGGGTCCGGGTGGTGGTTGGGGAAGTCCGCGTCCATCTCGCAGAACAGGGGCACCACGTCGAAGCCCATGCTCTCGAACAGGGGCACCGCGATGGCGCCGCCCGTGCCGTTGCCCGCGTCGATGACGATCTTCATCCCCTTGCGGCCCACCTTCACCGTCTGACGGATGAAGTGGTTGTAGGGCGTGATGATGTCGAAGGGCGTGACCTTGCCGGGCTTGTTCGAGGTCGCGAAGTCCTTGGCCTCGATGAGGCGGCGCAGCTCCTTGATTTCGGGGCCGTGGAAGGTCGTCTTGCCCGCGCCAATCTTGAAGCCGTTGAACTCCTTCGGGTTGTGGCTGCCGGTGATCATCGCCAGGCCGTCCACGGGCAGCGTGTTCGCCGCGAAGTAGGTCAGCGGCGTCGGCACCACGCCCACGTCGTAGACGTCCAGGCCGGTGGCGGTGAGGCCCTTCGCGAGCGCGTCGCGGAAGCGCGTGGAGGACTCGCGGCAGTCGCGGCCCACCACGATGGAGGTGCCGCCCTTGCGGCGGATCATGGTGCCCAGACCCAGGCCCAGGAGCTCCACCACCTCGATGGTGAGGTCCTTGTCCACCAGGCCTCGGATGTCGTACTCGCGGAAGATGTGCGCGTTCATGGCAGTGTCCCCACCCTCGACAGGAACCGGGAGGGCGTAACGGAAGGCGTCGGACACTACACGAGCGGGCCTGGGGGCTGCACACGCCCGAACGGGCCCGGCTGACTGTTGAACGCCCGGCCCCCCTGGGAGGGCGGAACCTACCCCCGGCGAGGGCTGATGGCCCCCATCAGACCATGGCCCCGGGGGCCTGGGCACCAACACCGGCTCCGGAGCCTGCTGGCACCCGCCGCAGCAGCGACTGGTAGTGCTTCAGCCAGGACGTGTTCAGCGGGTCCAGCTTGAGGGCCTCCGCGTAGCGCTCCAGCGCGGCGGGAACAGCCCGTTGGACCTCCAACGCATGTCCCTGGGTGAAGAGGGCGCGGGCCTTCTTCTCCACCTCCGGACGGGCGGCGAGGAAGGCGCTGCGCAGGGCCTCCATGGTGGGCTCCGGGACGCCCGCGGCGACGCAGCGGGCAAGGCCGCTCACGTTGCCCCGGGTGGCGTCGTAGCCCACGCGGGAGAGCGGATCGCCGAGCATCCGCTGCGCGGCCAGCACGCGCACGCGCAGGGCGTCCAGGGCCTGACGCTGCACGGTGGGCAGCGGGCGGTGCTGGAAGGCGAGCAGGCGGCGCAGGGCGGCCTGGGCGCGGCGGTGGATGTCACCAAAGTCCGCGTCGTGCTTCGCGCCCAGCAGCGTGTAGGGGTCCCGGGCGACGGCCTCCGCTCGGGACAGCATGCGGCCAAGCTCCCCGTCGGGCGCGGGCTCTGCGTCCTCCATGAGGGCGCGGGAGAGCAGCCGGCCCAGCGCGGGGAACTCGTCGGAGAAATGGACGAAGACGCCCGCAGGCACGTTCCAGGTGCGCGCTTCGTCGAAGGTGACGTGGCGGACGACGTCGCAGGCGCCCAGGGCCGTCTCGCCCCGGAAGGACACCTCCACCGTCAGCCGCGCGGCGAGCGGGGGCAGCGAGCCCTGGCACTCGGCGAAGAGACCCTCGGGGGCGACGTCGCTCACGGAGACGGACTGGAGGACTTCGCCCGGCGTGAGGCCCAGGCGCACGCGCAGGTCCGAGGGCGCGTCCGTGCGGGGCGCGGAGGCCTCCAGGGGCGGCACGGCGTTCACCAGCGGAATGGGCGCGGCTTCATCGACGACGTCCACCAGCGGAATGGGCGGAGGCGACAGAATGGACACGGGCTCCAGCGACGGCGCCAGGGTCATGAACGGGATGGCCGCGGCGCCCAGCGTGGACGTGGAGTTCACCGAGGGCTGCGCCATGACGTCCAGGGGCGAGGCCGGATCCACCAGCAGGATGGGCGCGGTGGCCTGGAGGGAGTTCGGCGTGACGATGCCGAGCTTCATCGTCTTGGCCGGCGCGTTGGGCACGTAGCCCTCGGCCGGCAGCTCCGGTTCGGCGGACCCCAGCAGCGCCACGGCGGAAGCCCAGAACGCGGCCACCTCCGCGCGCATGTCCCCCTCACCGGGACGGACGTTGGACGGCACGCCATGCGCCGCGCGCAACGCCGCATCCCCCACGGACGAGGCGGCCATGCCCCATTCAGGCACGTCCTCCACGATGTCGAAGTCGTCCGCCGCGCCGTGCGTCTCGGCAGACTCCTTCGCCGTGGCGACCACCTCCACCACATCGGACACATCCTCGGGAGCATCCGCGAACGCGTTGCGCACCGGCGCCTTCAGGCCCAGCGCCTCCGCGAGCGCGACGCGGAAGGCCCACGCGCTGTCGAACCGTTCCTCCGGCTTCGCGGCCAGCGCGCGCAGCAGCACGGTGGACAGCGCGGGCGGCACGTTCGGGTTGATGGCGTGAGGCGGGAACAGCGTCACGTCCGCGGAGCGCCCCAGGCCGAACGGCAGCCGGCCCGTCACCAGCAGGTAGCCCGCCACGCCCATCGCATGAACATCCGCGCGAGGGCTCCGGTTCATCCCCTCGCACTGCTCGGGAGCCATGAACGTGGGCGAGCCCACCGTCACGCCCTGCGTGCGCTCCTCCGGCGACAGCGCCGCTTCCCGCACCGCGCCCGCGCCGAAGTCCCGCACCCGCACGCGCCGCTCACCCTTCGCGTCGCGCGTGATGAACATCGAATCCAGCGTGAGGTCCCCATGCACCAGACCCCGCGCGTGCGCCGCCTCCAGCCCCGCGAGCGCCTGATCCAACACCTCGCCCACCTCGGCCGGCGACAGCGGCAGGGGCATCGCGCTCAGCGACTCACCCTCCGGCGCCTCCTGCAGCACGCAGGGCAGTCCTTGCGGACCGGGGCGCACGTCCAGCACGCGCGCCACGTGGCGGTGCACGACGTTGCGCTGCGCCAGCGCCTCCGCGATGAACCTCGCGCGCACGGCGGGACGGGCCGACAGGTGCGCGTGCAGCACCTTCACGGAGAAGCGGTGGCCGGTGGGCACGTACTCCGCCAGGTACAGCGACGCCACCGCCCCCACCTCCAGCCGGCGCTTCAGCATCAGCGGCCCGTGCCGCTGACCCTCCAGCGAATCCCCCGACACCGGAGGCCGGGCAGCGACGGGGCACGCCTCCCCATCCCGGTGTTCGCCCACGCAGCGCTTGCAGCCCATCGCCATCCCCGCCTGTCGCCCCGGAAATGGGGCGGACCCGGGATGGACTTGCAACCCGCGCGCCTCATGCCCGGGGCCCGCTTTCGTCCGGACCGCGACACTCCAACACCCGCGAGTGCCAGCAAACCCCGCAAAACGAACCAGGGCCCCCTGTAGAAACGACAGGGAGCCCCGGGAAGAAATGTGTGGGGTGAAACAGGAGGCGAAGTCGCCTCCAGGCCTACAGCAGCTTGGTGCGCTTCCGGGCCTTGAGGGCCTCGACGACCTTGCGGACGTCCTGGCTCTTGTCCTTGGGGACCACGAGCACGGCGTCACCGGAGTCCACCACCACCACGTCGTGCATGCCCACGACGGACAGAGTGCGCTTGTCGGACAGCACCACGCAGTTGGTGCAGTCCACCAGCACCGCGTCGCCGGAGACGACGTTGCCCTGCGCGTCGGCGGGGCGCACTTCGGGGATGGCGGCGAAGGAGCCCACGTCGGACCAGCCGAAGTCGCCGTCCAGCACCGCGATGTTCTCCGCCTTCTCCATCACGCCGTAGTCGATGGAAATGGAGGGCAGCTTGGGGAACACGCGCTTGAGCACGGCCGGGAAGGTGCGCTTGCCCGCGGCCTTCTGGAGCGCGTCCAGGCCCTTCTGCATCTCCGGCATGTGCTTCTGGAAGGCCGCCAGCATCACGTCCGCGCGGAAGACGAAGATGCCGCCGTTCCACAGGTAGTCGCCGCCGGCCAGGTACTCCTGCGCCGTCTTGAGGTCGGGCTTCTCCTTGAACGCCTTCACGCGGCGGCCGCCGCCGTCCAGCGCGGCACCGACCTGGATGTAGCCGTAGCCCGTCTCCGGGCGCGCGGGCTTGATGCCCAGCGTGACGATGTGGCCGCCTTCCGCGATGCGCGCCGCTTCCGCGAGCGTGCGCTGGAAGCCCTTCACGTCCGCCACGTGGTGATCCGACGGCAGCACCGCGAGCACGCCCTTGGGGTCGCGCGCGGCCACCTGGAGCGCGGCGAGCGCGATGGCGGGCGCGGTGTTGCGCGCCACGGGCTCCACCAGGAGGTTGCCCTTGGGCAGCCCCTTCACCAGCTTCAGCGCCGTCTTCGCGTGCACGGGGCCGCACACGATGAAGGTGTTCTTCACCGGGGCCAGGCCCTTGAGGCGCTGGGCGGTGTCGGTGAGCAGCGGCTGCTTGGAGGCCAGCGGGAGGAACTGCTTCGGACGGGCCTGGCGGGACAGCGGCCAGAAGCGGGTGCCGGAGCCTCCGGCCATGATGACGGGGTAGAGGGCCATATACGGGTGCGAGCTCCTAGGGGCGCACGCCGGCCCATGGCCTGGCGCGCACGGCGGCGCACCATAGCGCGTCGCGCCAGCGGAGGAAGGGGGCCCGGCCGCCTACCCTCCGAGGGATGGGGCGCGACAATGTGGGCAGAGTTTTGACCCGTCCCCAAAAAGCCAGTCTCATGCCCCGGCGTTGAGCCTCAAGCCCACATCCACCGGATGGACGCTGGCCTTCACCGTGCTGCTGGCGGTGGGGTTGTCCCTGGCGCCATTGCCGGAGAAGTTCCGCCCCCTCCCCAGCCTCCGTCAGGAAGGTTCGCTCGGGCCCAAGCTGGCGGCGCTCGTGCTGCCCGCGTCCCTGCGCGGCGTGAAGGCTCCGCGCCCGCCCTCGGACACCATGGTCCCGGACGCTCCGCCCACCGCGGTCGCGGAAGCGGACACCGCCGCCAACGACACGGATCCGAAGGCGGGCCCGCAGGTGGGGGAAGCCCCGGCCGTGCCCGGCATCGGGCTGGAGGAGCTGAGCGCCCCCACGCTGGCGACCGCGCTGGAGCTGGAATCGCTGCGCGAGCGCATGGGCGCGAAGCACGTGGACATCGAGCTCAACTGCCGGAAGACGCGCGCGGACGGAACGTGTGAAGAGGACGGCCTGGCGCCGTTCATGAAGGCGCTGGGAGATTTGCGCGCGGACGCGCGGCGCACGCCGGTGCGGGTGGTGCACCTGGGCGATTCGCTGATCGCCTCCGACTACGTCACGGACGTGGTGCGCGACCGGCTCCAGGAGCGCTTCGGTTCGGGCGGTCCGGGCTTCCTCTACATCCACCGGCTGGCGAGCGCAGGCCGCGCCACGCGCGCGGGCACCGCGAGCACGGATGGATGGAAGATGGAGCGGCTGGTGGACACGCACTGGCCCAAGGACCGCGTGGGCTGGACGGGCGTGGCCTTCTCCACGAGCGGCCCCGCGCAGTCCACGCGCTACTCCGTGGAGGGCGCGCGCGAGGCGGAGCTGTTCTTCCTGGCCCAGCCCGCCAACGGCTCCGTGCAGGTGGCGGTGGACGGAAAGAACACGCAGCGAATCCAGACGCGCGCGTTCGGATCCAAGGCGGAAGCGGCCTTCGCGCGGCTCAAGATTCCAGAAGGCGCCAAGACGCTGACGCTCACCACGAGCGGCAAGACGGAGCTGCACGGCGTGTCGGTGGAGTCGGGCACGCCGGGCGTCGTCTACGACACGGTGGGCCTGTTGGGCGGCATGGCGGAGGTGTACCTGCGCGCGCAGCCCCAGGCGTTCCGTGCGCAGCTCAAGCACCGCAAGCCGTCGCTGGTGGTGTTGATGGTGGGCGGCAACGAGGCGTTCTTCCTCTCGCGCGACCGCACCACGCTGGACGAGGTCCGCTCGCAGATGAAGGAGCTGGTGTCGCGCGTTCGCACGTCGGTGCCGGACGCGGCGTGCCTCGTCATGTCGCCCATCGACGCGGGCGTGCGCACGCTGAGCGGCGAGCTGATCACCCGCCGGCACTCGGCGGAGGTGTCGGAGGTGTTCCGCGAGGAGGCGCGCGCGGGAGGCTGCGCCTTCTACGACACGCTGGCGGCGATGGGCGGCGAGGGCTCCGCGCTCAAGTGGCTGGAGTCCGGCCTGATGCTGGAGGACCTGGTGCACCCGCGCGTGCGCGGCTCCAACCTGCTGGGCCACCTGTTCGACCTGGCGTTGCAGCGGGCCTTCGCGCGCACGCATCCGCCGCGAGTGCCGGGCACGGACACGACCGGCCTGCAGAACGCGGCCCCTTCGCTGCGCCGCACGTTCGAATCACTGGCACGCCGGGAGTCCGGCGCGAAGCTGCGAGTGGGCATCGCGCAGTTGGGCGCGTCGCACACGGCGGCGCACTACTTCTCCGACAAGGTCCGCGACGCGCTGACGAAGCGCTTCGGTGACGCGGGCCGGGGCTTCATCGCGGCGGGCAAGCCGTCCTCCCGGCTGGAGGGGGCGCGCGTGACGCGCACGCTGGACGGTGCGTGGACGGTGGAGGACGCGAAGAGCACGCCTGGAGGCGTCTCCGGAAGCATCTGGGGGCTCACCGGCATCCGCGCGGTGGGAGCGCCCGGCGCGAGCCTGGGCATCTCCTTCTGCGAAGGCTGCGCGGAGGAAAAGAACCGCCAGGGCCGGCTGGACCTGTACGCGCTGGACGCGCCGGGGGCCGCGGCGCCTGAAATCACGGTGGACGGTGAAGAAATTCCTCCGGAAGCACCGCCGCCGGAGCCGCTGACGCAGCCGACGGTGCGCATCCGTTCGTTCCCGGTGACGGGCGTGGCGCACTCGGTCCAGGTGAAGGTGCCGGAGGGTGGCGGGAGCGCGACGGTGCTGGGCGCGTCGCTGGAGTACGACGTGCCGGGGCTGGTGTACGACGCGCTCGGGTTGCCCGGGGCCACGGCCTTCACGGCGCGGGACATGGATGCACCGGCGATGGACGCGCAGCTGACCGCGCGCCGGCCGGACCTGCTGGTGTTCTGGTACGGCACCAACGAGGCGGAGCTGCCGGGGTTGGACGCGAACGGGCTGCGCCAGGACTACGCGGCGTTGATTGCACGCATGCGCAAGGCGACGGGCGCGGAGTGCCTGGTCATCGGCCCCACGGACCGGCTCCAGCAGGAAGCGAACGGCCAGTGGGACGAGGCGCCGTCGCTGGCGAAGGTGCTGAACACGTTGCCGCAGGTGGCGAAGGACGCCGGGTGTGCGTACTGGTCCGCGCGAGCGGCGATGGGCGGTGAGCGCTCCATGCAGCGCTGGCAGCGCCAGTCGGAGCCGCTGGGCCACGCGGACGGGGTGCACCTGACGGCGCAGGGTTACGCGGTGCTGGCGAACGCGTTCGTGAAGGACCTGATGGCGGCGTACGAGTCCACGAAGAAGGGCGGCGAGCCGACAGCCTCCGCCGCGGGAGCGCCCTGAGCCGTGCTGTCCCACAGCCTCCAGTACGTCGTCTTCGTCATCGTGGTGTTCGCGCTCTACTGGGCGGTGCACCGGCATTACTGGCCGCGGATGCTGTTGCTGCTGGCGGCCAGCCTGATGGTCTACGTGTCGTTCCTGCAGGTGCCGCTGACCGCGTTCGTGGGCGGGATGCCCGTGGGCGAGCTGGTCGTGAAGCTGGTGCCGCTGTTCATCTTCCTGGCCGGCGTGACGGTGGATCACCTGCTGGTGAAGGGGATGGGGAGCACGGAGCGGCCGGGGCTGCGCAAGCTGCTGGTGGTGCTGTCCATCGTCTCCAACCTGGGGCTCCTGGCGGGCTTCAAGTACCTGGAGCTGTTGCGCAGGACGGTGTCGTCGCTGCTGGGGCCCTGGGGCGTGGAGGTGCGACCGGAGCCGTTCCATTTCCTGCTGCCGGTGGGCCTGTCGTTCTTCGTGTTCCAGGCCATCAGCTACACGGTGGACGTGTACCGGGGGAAGGCGAGCTCCGAGCACTCGTTCGTGGAGCACCTGCTCTACATGTTGTTCTTCCCGCGGGTGTTGAGCGGGCCGATTGTCCGCGCGTCGGAGTTGATGGCGCACTTCCGGGAAGTGCCCACGCTGTCGTCGGACGACGGGAACAAGGCGTTGTTCCGCGTCGCCGTAGGGCTGGTGAAGAAGCTGGTCATCGCGGACGTGCTGGGCAGCGGCATCGTGGATCCGGTGTTCGGCAGTCCGCACGCGTACTCGTCGGCGGAGTGCGCGGTGGCGGCGGTCGCGTACACGTTGGAGCTGTACTACGACTTCTCGGGGTACTCGGACATCGCGATTGGTGTGGCGTCGCTGTTCGGCTTCAAGTTCCCGGAGAACTTCGCGAGGCCGTACCTGGCGAAGAACCTGTTCGAGTTCTGGAACCGCTGGCACATGAGCCTGTCGTCATGGCTGCGGGACTACCTGTACATCCCGCTGGGCGGCAACCGCCGGTCGAAGCCGCGCGTGTGCTTCAACCTGATGATGGTGATGGTGCTGGGAGGCCTGTGGCACGGGGCGGACTGGCGCTTCGCGGTCTGGGGCGCGGTGCACGGCGTGGCGTTGTGCGGGGTGCGGTGCTGGTGGTGGTTCAAGGGCAAGCAGCAGGAGCCGGGCCCGGCGCGCGTGGCCATCGGGATGCTGGCCACGTTCACGCTGGTGGTGTTGACGCGAGTGGTGTTCCGAGCGCCGGACATGGCGCACGCGGGTGAGTTCTACGCCCGGATGCTAGCGGGAATCCCCGGCCTGGCGAACGTGGGTCCGCTGGTGTGGAGCATGCTGGCCATCGCGATCATTGCGCACGCGGTACCGATGAAGCTCTACGACACCGCGGCGCTCGTGTTCCTCAAGATGCCCGCGCCCGCGAGGGCGGTGGTGCTGGTGCTGCTGGGGTTGGGTATCCGCCAGCTGTCCACGCTGGAAACCCGGCCGTACGTGTATCTGCAGTTCTGAGGACGCTGCCATCCTCGATAGAGCCTGGATGGCAACTTGTAAGCCGTATTTACAAGTTCGCGGAGAGGATATCCGGCACCTCGCCGTTGGCATCCTAATGCGTAGCTAACGCGTACTTGCCATTCCCAAGTATGCTGCCATCCGATGGCTTCCTTCCGGCAACGACTCGGATTCACCGTGGCGTGCCTGGGCATCGCATGCGCGAGCTCAGGTGCTCGGCGATTCTACGTAGCATCGGAACTCTCCACGCAGGACGGGTTGGAGGGGCTAACCATTGCTCCTGGGCCATGGCCGGAGATTCCCGCTGTCTTGACGCAATCCGCGCTTGTTCCAGATGACCTGGTGATTCCAACGCTCCAGGCTTTGCTCGAGCTTCCAGGGGCAGTTGACGCATGTGACTCGAACACAGGGCGCCCACGTCCGGAGGCATCGGAGTACTGCGTCGCCCTCTACCGGACGCCTTCGGACTGGCGCGTTTCCTGGCCCGTGCGCAACACATTGAAGTCGAGCGGGTCCTGCATGCCTCCCTTTGGAGGTGTCGACGACGCGGACCTCGGCAGGAACCTTCCGGTCTTTGGCTACGCGCACAACCATCCATGCGCCTCCGACCTGAGCAATCAGGACCTGCGCACCTGGCCCATGGCGAAGTCGGAAGGTGCATGGGTGATGGTTGCCTATGGCACGACGCCGGATGGACGGCTCGCGCGCGACGAGCAGGGACAGGTGATTCCAGCCTGGGGTTGGCTTGCCACCGGGCATCGTGATGCGCCCCGGTTCTACAGATGGAACCAGAAAGGCGATGTCTTCCGGTGGGATGTCGAGAGGAAACGTTGGGACTTCCAGGCACGCTGCGAGCCCAGTCCCCCCAGCATGCTCCGGCCTGAAGGCATTCCCCCCAACTGCTCAGCGGCACTCAACCCTTAGAGGCCTATGAGCTATCCAGGTGCAACATGTTGAAGGCTCCGCACTCCATGTTGATTGCATCGTTGCTGCTGGAGACAGGACTCCTTGGGACGCCTCTCTGCAACAGGCGGCCTGATCCAGGTCCGGTGGCGGCGCAAGCGCAGGAGGCACCTCCAGACGCGGGAACATCCACGACCGGATCTGAAGCAACGCTCCCCTGGCCCAAGCAAGACCTGACACCACTCGCCACCCTGGAAGGGCCCGCCATCCAGGCTGCCCATGCAGCCCTGGAAGAAGCGCTGAAGCGATTTCCGAAGGAGTCCGCGGGTCAGTGCGCCTTTTCCGCCAAGGCACTGGAAGTCGTCATCGGTCAGGAGGCGGGCTGGTACTTCGCTCGCGTCAATCGCCGCGTGGACAGGTGCCCCGGCTTCGGTCCAGGTGTCACGGGCCTCGAAACGGACTGGTTCGAGCTGTACGCGATCTCTCCAGACGGAGACATCACGCGATATCCCTACCAGCCCTGATTCACACATTCAGGGCATGGACGGATACCGCGCCAACACCTTTCCCTCGGGTGAGACGGCGTACAGTTCGAACACGTCGAACCCGAGCACGGTACCGGGTGCCCATCCGCACTTATCGGGCCGTGGCTTGATGCGGACGAAGTACAGCCCTCGCTCCTCGCCCACGATGACCTCCATCCCCTTCGCCGAGAAGGCACAGCTCTTGGCGTACTCCTTGGGGTACCGGGAGAGGACCCGCTGCAACGCGGCGTGCGCGGCCAGGACCGCGGGGCCGTCCAGGGTCGCCAGGGGCTGAAGGTTGTTAGGCCACTGGATGCCTTTTTCGACAGTAGGCGGGCGTGTCGCTCCTCCGTCCTGAAGGAGCGAGACGCAGAGGAGCAAGTGATGCGGCTTCAGCACTGGAACCTCCATCACGCCTCGGCGAGACGCGCTGTCCCTCCGAGCCTACCCCACCGCTTCAGTTCGCCTGGAGGGTGAGCAAGGTCACCCGATTGTCAGGGCTCAGCCCCACGCGGTACCGCCACGTCGCGGCGCCGAACTGCACCAGGTACGTGTAGATGCGGTCGTCGCCTCGCGTCTCACGGTTCGCCAGCACCAGCGGCCCCGCGGCCCCAAGCCCCTGCAACACGGACCGGAAGTACGGACCTGCCTCCTCGAAGTACCTGGCCGGCACGTAGGCGAACATCGACGGCTCCCAGGCGCCCTGGCGCGTCTTCTCCAGCAGCTCCGTGAGCCTCGCCGTCACCTCCGGCTCCGTGTCCGGAATGGGCTTGAGCGGCGGCACGGCGAGCGCCGGATTCACGATGGCCGCGATGCCCTCCACGAGCAGCGCCGGGTTCGACTTGTCCAGGTTCGCCAGCACCACGATGGACAGCTCATCCCCCAGGAAGCGTGAATAGGCCGTCCGGAATCCCTGCCACGATCCCGTGTGCCTGTGCAGCGGCTGACCGTTGCGCTCCAGCACCTCCCAGCCGAAGCCGTACGGCTGGCTGGCACCGCTGTTCAGCTTCACTGGCGACAACACCTCCCGCCAGCTGTCCTGCGTCAGGAGGGCCCGCTTCGCCACCGCCTCCTCCCAGGCCAGCAGGTCCTTCAGCGAGAAGTAGAGCGCGCCGTCCCCCGTCGTATTCAACGACTGCGACACCCACTGCTGGTTCTTCACCACGCCACCCACCAGCTCGTAGCCCGCCGCGCGGTTCGGGATGACGTCCGCCTCACTGATGCCTCGCGCTGTCTTCATGCCCGCGGGCTTGAAGACCTGGCGCCCCAGTACCTCCTGATACGTCATGCCCGCGACGCGATTCACCAGGAGGCCCAGCAGCACGTAGCCGGAGTTGCTGTAGTTCCACCGCAGCCCCGCCGGGAACTCCAGCGGCAGCTTGTAGATGAACTCCGCGAACTCCTGCTCCGTGTAGTCCTTGCGCTCGTCGAGCAGTCCCTCCAGGTCCTTGATGCCAGACGTGTGCGTCAGCAGGTGGCGCACCGTGATGGGCTTCCACGTCGCGGGCGCATCCGGGAAGTACTTCGTCACGCTGTCGGACAACGACACGCGCCCCGCCTCCACCTGGAGCATCAGCGCCGTCGCGGTGAACATCTTCCCCACCGACCCCGACTGGAAGAGCGTGTCCGTCCCCACCGGGACCTGGTGCTCCAGGTTCGCGAAGCCGTACCCCTTCGCCAGCACCACCCGGCCGTGGCTCACCACCCCCACCGCGAGCCCCGGCACGCCCATCCGCTTCTGCTCCGCGCGCACGAACGCGTCGATGCGCTCGCGGAGCGAGTCACGGGCCTGAGCGGAACGGGCCACCAGCAGACCCATCAGGAAGACGACAGCCAACGTGAGCGGCTTCAGGGAATGGCGCATGGGGATTTCCGACATCCGGCCCTGCATGGGCCGGTCGTGGCATCCCATCATGAGTCCCCAACCGCGCGAACGATGCACGCCCCGCGATATGAACAGCTCGCCATGAGCCGTGCGCCATCCGTGGGCCCTCCCCCGCCTCCGTTCCGCTTCCGCCGACGCCTGCTGGCGGTGATGCTGCTCGCAGGCCTCATCCCATTGGCGTTGCTGGGTGCTCTCGCCCAGGGCGTACTGGAGCGCGTGCTCTCCATCTCCATCGCGCCCGTGGAGGCCGTGCTCGACAACGTCTCCGATGAGCTGAGCCGCCGGGGACTGCCTCCCGATGCGCTCGACGAGGCGCGGCTGAACCTGGCGCAGGCGGAGCTGGCGCGGCGGGCCCTGGTGCGCCGCGTGCCCGTGTTCATCGCCGGGGTGGGCGCTATCGCCGCCGTCGTGCTGGCCGTATCCGCGGTGCTCCTGGGCCGAGTCCTCACGCGCCCCATGGCCACGCTCCTGGAAGGCATGCGGGCCTACTCCCGCGGAGACCTGTCGGTCCGCCTGCCCGTCCCAGAGCCTGCTCGTGACGAACTCCAGTTCCTCCTGGGCCAGTTCAACCGCATGGGCCAGGAGCTGCTGGACCAGCGCGAACACCTCAAGGCCGCCGAGCAGATCGCCGCGTGGCAGGACGTGGCGCGGGCGCTCGCCCACGAGCTGAAGAACCCCCTGACCGCAATGAGGCTGTCGCTCGCGCGTCTGTCTCCGCAGGATGCCGGCACCCTGTCAGACCCGACGCGCCTCGCCGATGCGGTGGCGCTCCTCCAGGAGGAGGTGGACCTGCTCATGCGCATGACCCAGAGCTTCTCCACCTTCGCGCGCCTGCCGGCCCCCCGCTTCCAGGACGTCGCGCTGCGTCCACTGCTCGCGGAGGTGTGCGCGCTGTACGCGGGCACTTCGCCGGTGCCCGTGGTGCTGGACCCCGGTGAGGAGGTGTCGCTGCGCGCGGACCCCGACGGACTGCGCCGCCTCTTCGGCAACCTGGTGAAGAACGCCACCGAGGCCTCCCCACCCAACGCCCCTCCCGTCCACGTTGCGCTACACGAAGCGGCGGACGGCCGCGTGCACGTCACCGTGAGCGATGGCGGCAGCGGTGTCCCGGGCGTTCTGGAGGGCCCTGTCCTCACCCGAGGACTGTTCAGCACCAAGCCCGGCGGCAGCGGGCTGGGCCTGCCCATCGCGCAGAAGATCGCCCACGAGCACGGCGGCACCTTGAGATTGGAGCCGGGCGCCCGGGGTGGCACCCGGGCCCAGGTGGTGCTGCCTTCCGACGCCTCCCAGGTGGCCGCATGAAGACCGGAGCCCGCATCCTCATCGTCGACGACGACCCCGGCGTCCTGAGGGCCGTGCGTGGATTGCTCCAAGACGGAGGCTTCACCCCCGTGGAGGCCCGCTCCACGGCGGAGGCCGCGCGTTTGCTCGAAGCGCCGGACGCGCCTCCCGCGCTGATGCTGCTGGACCTGCGCATGCCGGGCGAGACGGGGCTGGAGCTGCTGGCACGTCTGCCCAAGCCACTGCCCGTGCCGGTGGTGGTCCTGTCCGGCGAAGCCTCTCCTTCCGAAGCAGTGCAGGCCCTGAAGCTGGGGGCCACGGACTTCGTGGAGAAGCCTCCGTCCCCCGAGCGGCTCCTCACGGCGCTGCACAACGCGCTGGCCCTGGGCGCCCTGCGCGAGGAGCGCGAACGCTTGCTGGACGCGCTGGCACAGCCGGGGAACCTGGTGGGCGAAAGCCCGGCCATGGAGTCCCTGCGCCAGCTCATCGCGCGCGTGGGTCCCAGCGACACGGCCGTGCTGATCACCGGCGAGACAGGGACCGGCAAGGAGCGCGTGGCGCAGGCGCTGCACAAGGCCTCCGGGCGCAAAGGCCGGCTGGTGGCGGTCAACTGCGCGGCCATTCCTTCGACGCTGCTGGAGAGCGAGCTGTTCGGCCACGAGCGAGGCGCCTTCTCCGGCGCGGTGGCGCGCCGCGCGGGCCGCTTCGAACAGGCGCAAGGCGGCACGCTGTTCCTCGACGAACTGGGGGACATGCCGCTGGAGCTCCAGGCCAAGCTGCTGCGAGTCCTGGAAACACGTCAGGTGGAACGGCTGGGAGGCACGCTGCCGGTGGCGGTGGACGTGCGCATCCTCGCGGCCACGCACCAGGACCTGGGCCGCGCGGTGAAAGAGGGCCGCTTCCGGCAGGACCTCTTCTTCCGCCTCAACGTGCTGCCCCTGCACCTGCCACCGCTGCGCGAACGCTCCGAGGACCTGCTGCCCCTCGCGCGCGTCTTCGCCGCCGAACTCGCGGGTCCCAAGACGCCGCTCGTGCTCGCGCCAGGAGCGGAGGCCGCGCTTCGTGCCTACCCGTGGCCCGGCAACGTGCGTGAGCTGCGCAACGTCATCGAACGGCTGAACCTGCTCCGGGGTGATGGTCCGCTGGAGCTGGGGCCAGACGCGGTGTCGGCTCCCACGGGCACCGCGCCCGCGCCGCGCACGACGTTGGGGGACAAGAGCTACCGCGAGCACGTGGAGGACTTCGAGCGGGACCTCATCCGCGCCGCGCTCCGCGAGGGCGAAAGCATCGCCGGGGCCGCGCGCATCCTCCAGGTGGACCGAGGCAACCTCTACCGGCGCATCAAGGCCCTGGGCCTGCCCGTCTCTTCGTGAGCCGCGCGATGTCACGGCCACAACCGCCCGACACATCAGGATGTGTCCATGACATCCGCCCGGCTGCTCGCCCTCCGTCGTTCCGGGCACTTGCGGTGAGGCCGCACCTGGAACGGAGCATGCTCCTGCCGCCTTCCATGAACCGTCTCGCACTGGCGCTCTGCTTCGTCTCGCTCGCGGCCCTGGGCCAACCCTCACCGGATGCCGGTACCTCCGACGCGTCCGTGGCCCTCTCCCCATCCACCGCACCACCAGAGGGCGAAGCCGCCTCGGAGGACTGGAGCTACCCGACGTGCCCGGAGGGCTTCGACAAGGATGACGACGACCTCTCGGACTCCACGGTCCTCGGAGCCCTGCAGGTCGAGGTCGACGGCCGGGGACTCACGCCCGCGGGCCTGGAGTTTCGCGGCCTCCAGCGGCTCACGGATCCGCAGGTCCGCAAGCTCGTGGGTGCGCCTCCCGCGGAAGACTCGCGGCCCCTGACGGCCACGCAGGTGCAGTCCCTGCTGCATCGCCTGGCACGCACCGGCCTCTTCGCCCGCGTGGAGCCCCGCGTTCGCGTCAGTGATCAGGGCCCGGCCCTGCTCGAAGTGACCTTGCAGGAGAACCCCACGCTCACGTCGGTGGAGTTCGAAGGCCTCCAGGACCTCCGGCCCGACGAACTGTGGGGAGCGCTGTTCGAACTGTCCTCCCCTGCCTCCGACGAGGACGATGCCGAGGACGAGGTCACCACGCTGCGCGTCCACAAGCGCCACGGGACCCTGCGGGTCGTCAGCCCCTGCCCCGCGCCGCGACCGCCCCGTCCGTGGCTGGCTCGACGAGAGGAGGGCGCGTTCCGCCCCGGCATCATGCTGGGAGGCCTGGACGCCGCGCTCGACCGGGTCCTCAAGACCCTTCGCGAGGACGACGGTTACCTGCTCGCGACGGTGTCCGCCACGCTGTCCCCCGAAGGCCGGCTGGTCGTGACGGTGGATGAAGGCCAGCTGGAGTCCGTGGAGGTGCGCGGCGTGGACGACGCGATGGCCACGCGCGTACGTGATGCACTGGGCCTGGAGCCCGGCGACGTCTTCCTCCGGAGTGATGCCCGCCGTGCCATGGAGCGCATGGAGTCGCGGCTGTTCTTCCTGCGAGCGGTGGACAGCGAGGACCTCCAGGACGAACGCACGACCGTGCGCATCGTCGAGGAGCGCGAGGCTGACGGCACGCGGCTCTACCGCACGAAGGAGGAGTCCCGTCGCAAGTCGCGGCGCCATGAGCGCGTGGAGTTCGAGGTGGGCTGGAGCCGGATGTTCGGAGACGTCGACGCTGGGAGCGACGGCCTCACGCTGGAGGGGAAGAAGCTGATCGTCCACGTGCGCCCGCGTCCTCCGGACCTGGACGTGGACCTGTTGCCCGTGCACACGCAGGTGACGGGCTTCGCCCCGGGACTCTCGGCGAGCCTGCGCATCTTCGACTCGCGGGACCGCGTGCACACGACGCTGGAGGGAGCCTTCTTCATCCCCCTGCGGCTGGGCGGGCAGCGCATCCCGGGCGATCCGGAAGGCACCAGCAATCAGCGCCACGTCAACCTGCTGGGCGGAGCCAAGGTGCAGCTGCCCGCGCTGGGCATCGAGGAGCTCGGCGCGCAGGTGCACGACTTCATCGACACGCTGGACCGCTGGCGGCTGGGGGACTTCGACTCGTACTTCTACTCGTTCCTCATCAACCGGCCGGACCGGGACTACTTCCGCCGTCAGGGCTTCACGGCCTTCGCCACCTGGCGCTGGGCGGAGTCGTGGCTCGCGGGCGTGGAGGTGCGCGGTGACACGATGAGTTCGCTCCAGTCCTTCACGCCGCCGCTCAGCCTCTTCCGGAGCGACGACCCGCCGTTCCCGAACGCGCCAGTGAACGAGGGCCGGTTCCGTTCAGCGGTGGTGCGGTTGGAGTACAGCGGCACGGCGGAGCGTGGCACTCGCGTGGGATCCCTCTTCCGCACGCCGGAGACGTCCCTCTTCGAGCGCCACAAGAACTGGAAGCGAGAGCCCGCGCTGCGCGGCTTCGTGACGCTGGAGGTGGGTGAAGGCCCGGGCGCGGGCGGCGCGGATGCGCGCTTCTGGAAGCTGGTGGGCGACGTCGCCATGGACGTGCCCATGAACTGGCACACGGGCCTGAACCTGCGCCTGCGAGCCGCGATGGGCCACGACCTGCCGCTCCAGAAGCAGGAGGCGCTGGGAGGCTGGACCGCGCTGCGAGGCTTCGGCTTCAAGGAGTTCCGAGGCGGCGACAGCTCGGTGCTCGCGAGCGCCGAGTGCCGCTGGCACGGCCTGGGCATCTTCGCGGACCTGGGCGCGGTGCATGCCGCGAACGCGTGGTCGGGTGCGCAGCTCGGCCTGGGTGGCAGCTTCCACTTCAGCGACGCCGTGCGCTTCGAGGCCGCCTGGCGCATCGACGAAAAGGCCCAGCTCACGCCCGAAGCGCGCCTGCTGTTCAACCGGACCTTCTGAGCCATGGGAAGGCACGCAACAGAGAGCAGGCATGGCGCGGCGCTCGTCGTCGCGGCAGGCCTGCTCGCGTCCGGAGCGCACGCGGAAGAGGCGTCCGCGGCCTGCACCGCGACGCTCTCCGGAAAGCGCGTGATGGTCCGGCCGGAGGCACGCGCCTTCATCTCCCCGGAGCTGGACCGGCTGGTGCGGCTGGGACTCGCGGGAAAGCTGGAGGTGGAGCTGACACTCTGGCGGCGCCGCTCCTTCTGGTTCGACGCGCACCTGGACAGCGCACGAGTCACCCAGGTGCTCGCGTTCACCCGCGAGGGTTACGTGCTGGACGGGCGCGAGCTGACGGGAGGCGTGGGCACGCTGGAGCTGGAGCGCGTGGCCTGGACACTGGACTCAAGGCCCGGAGCGGACGAGCACTTCGTCGTGCAGGTCGAGGTGCGGCTCCAGGTCGTGACGGCCACGAGCCTGGGCCGCATGGCGCGGTGGCTCACCCAGGGTGAGGCCTCGTCCTCCGGCGCGCCAGTCCTGGGGAGCCTGCTGCGCTCCGTGGCGGAAGACCTCGCGAGACAGGCCACCGGTCGCTGCGACGTGAGCCGTCAGCCCTGACGCGGGGCACTCAACCCCGCCGCGCCACCAGCGCCACCAGCGCGATGCGCTCCACGCCCGCGTATGGCGCCTTCTCCATCTCCTCGCCGAACACGTCCGGATCCAGCTCCTCGTAGCGAACCTCCGCGAGCGGCGCGGCTCGCCACACCGGCTCCAGCGCGGTGCGCAGCAAATCCTCGCCGTCCACCACCGGCGCGCCCGTGTAGAGCACCAGCGTGCCGCCCGGCTCCAGGCGCTCCACGCCTTCACGCACGATGCGCACGGACAACTCCGTGCCATGCGTGCCGCCACCATCCCGGTACGTGCGCTTGTCCGTATCCGCCAGGTACGGCGGGTTCGCCATGATCAGATCGAACCGGCCGGACACGTCTCGCAGCAGGTCCGAGTGCACCGCCTGGGCTCCCTGCGCGCCATTCAGCCTCGCGTTCACCCGCGAGAACTCCAGCGCCAACGGGTTCAGGTCCGCGAGCACCACCTCCGCGCTCCGCCCCGCCACCGACAGGCCTCCGGCTCCGGAGCCACACCCCAGGTCCACCACTCGCCGGAAGCTGCCTGGCACCCGCTGGAGCAACGCGCAGAACCGGTAGGTGTCCGGTCCGAAGAACACCGCGTCCTGCTCCGACGTGGGCCACGCGGAATGGACATACAGCCCCGCCCCCAGGCTGGAGAACCGCACCCGGCTCCGGTGCGTCCCGTCCTTGCAGTCCACCAGCGCGCCCGCCTCCTCCAGCAGCGCCACCATCCGAGGCTCCAGCACGCCCGGCCCGAAGGGACGGCTCCACCCGAACACGTCCCGGACTGAATGGGCCTGCTTCGCCCCCGGCCGCGCATTCACCCGCCGGTGCGTCTCCGGAGTCACCGTGGTGAAGACGTACCCCCTGGCGCGCAGGACCTCTCCCAGCGCCACCAGCGCGGCCTCCCTCACCTCCATGCCCCCGGCCCCATTGCCACCGTCCACGTCCCGCCCTTTCAAAGGGTTTCCCCCTGAACGTGGGACCGGCCCTCCAGGGCGACAAGGCACCTTCCGCCAGGGCCGCCCGCCAGCACGGACTTCGCGGTTCAGCGGTCAGCAGGCGAGGGAGCGTCCAGCAGGTCGTGGATGCCCGGCACCTCCACCACGAACTGCAGGAAGTTGCGCAGGATGCGCCCCGTGGCGCCCCAGATGACGTGCTCGCCGTGCGTGTAGAAGTGCACGTCGTGCTCCATCCCCTCCCACGTGTGTCGCTCCACCCGGAGGATGGAGGGGTCCAGCAGGCGCACCAGCGGCACCTCCAGCACCAGGTCCACCTCCGCCGGGTTGGGCACGTACTTCCCGTCCCCCGGGATGACGCCCACGTAGGGACGGATGCGGTACGCGGACGTGGTGGGCGTCTCGTCCAGCAGACCCAGCACGCGCACGTGGGTGCGCGCGACGCCCAGCTCCTCGTCCGTCTCGCGCAGCGCGGTCTCCAGCGGCGTGACGTCCCGCGCCTCCTGGCCCCCGCCCGGGAACGCGTACTGCCCCGCGTGCGTGCGCAGGGTGGCGGGCCTCCGCGTGAAGACCACGTGCGGCACGCCGTCCCGCTCGAAGAGGGGCACCAGCACCGCGGCCTCTCGCAGCGCCCGCCCCTTCCACTCGAACGTCCGCGCCGGCCTCGCCGTCAGCCGCGTCTCCAGCGCATCGAACAGGGCCTGCACACGCACGACCTCCCCCTTCCTCAGTCCGTGATCTGCTTCTCCACCGGCGGCTTCGTCGGCGCATCCGGCGTCGCCAGGTTCTCCACGCCAGACATTGGCTTGAGGATGTTCGCCTGCAACAGCCCCAGCAACAGCACGCCCAGCGCGATGCGGTACACCACGAACACCAAGGTGGTGCGCCGCTTCAGGAAGCTCAACAGCCACGCGATGGCCGCCATGCCCGACAGGAAGGCCACCAGCGTCCCCACCACCAGGGCCACCGTCGACGGACGCTGCGTGGCCTCCAGCAGGTGCTTCAATTCGAAGATGCCCGCCAGCGTCGTCGCCGGGATGGACAACAGGAACGAGTAGCGCGCCGCGTCCTCGCGCTTGAGCCCCAGCGACAGGCCGCCCGTGAGCGTCGTGCCGGACCGGGACGACCCCGGCACCAGCGCCAGCGCCTGCCACAGGCCGATGATGATGCCGTCCTTCCACGTCATGTCCGCCACGGTGCGCTGGTGTGACGCGCGCTTCTCCACGACGAACAGCACGATGGCCAGCACGATGAGGCTGCCCGCGATGACGTAGAGCGAACGGAACTGCGTCTCGATGACCTTCTTGAACGCGAGCCCGCAGATGCCGATGGGCAGCGTGCCCACGCCCACGAACCACGCGAGCCGCGCCTCCATCGTGCCGAACGGGTCCCGCCTCACCAGCCCCACGACGAACGCCTTCACCAGCGCGACGATGTCCTTGCGGAAGTAGATGAGCACCGCGGCCACCGTGCCCAGCTGGATGATGGCCGAGTACGCCGCACCCGGATCCGGCCAGCCGAACAGCTCCGGCGCGATGCGCAGGTGCGCGGTGGAGCTGATGGGCAGGAACTCCGTGAGACCCTGGACCAGACCCAGGACGATGGCTTCAAGCAGGCTCATAGGGGACGTGGCCGCCAGGGATATGCCCTGCCCCCCTGCCCCGCAAGCGCGAAGGTTCCCCACACCACGGCCCAGGTCCGCCACCCGACCGTCCAGCCTGGGAAGCCGGGAGGGGAACCCAGGTAGGCTTGGCCCCGCCATGCCCCCCGTCCCCCTGTGTCCCTGCTCCTCCGGCCAGCGCTACAAGCAGTGCTGCGCCCCCTTCCACAAAGGCGAGGCGGAAGCCCCGGACGCCGAGCGCCTGATGCGCAGCCGCTACAGCGCCTTCGCCTGGCGCGAGGCCGCCTACCTGTGGAAGACGCTCCACCCCGACCACCCGATGCGGGCCCGTCCAGAAGCGGACGTCGTGCGCGAGCTGCGCGCCTTCGCCCAGGCCCACCAGTACCCGGGGCTGGCGGTGTTGGGCCACCAGCCTCCGGACACCACGGGGCTCGCCCGCGTCCTCTTCTTCGCCAAGGTGTTCGAGAAGGGGAAGGACCAGTCCTTCGTGGAGCGCTCTGACTTCCGCCACGACGGCACCGGCTGGCGCTACCTGGACGGCGTCCTCAAGCTGCCCCGCGAGCTGAAGGTCCCGCCCGAGTCCCTCACGCTGGAAACCTTCCCCGCGGCATGAAGGCGCGGCCGCGAAAATCCCCCGTCAGGATTTTCGCGGCATTTGCGTCCCTGGGAGTGCTGCCCGGCCGGAGAGGCCCTACACGCTCTGGTACGGCTCCCCTCACAGGGAGCTTGCGGTTCGAATCCGCCTTGGCCTGAAACGCCACCCAATCGTGGCTTCTCCACTCGGGCAGCACCCTTTTCCTCCCTCCGTCACCCTCGGGACCGCGCGTCCCGGTCGAGTGACGAGAGGTCCCGGTCATCGCCGTCACCGCCCGGTGCGCCATCCGCGCCCAGTGACACGATGGCCGGCACGCCCCTGTCCAGCGTGTACACGTAGTCATTGCCCCACGGGTCGCGCGGCAGCTCCGGGAGGATGCTCTCCTCCACCAGCACGCGCAGCCCGGAGGTGGTGTCCGGCAGCCGGCCCTTCTTCATCGCGTACAGCTGGAGTCCCTGCCCCAGCGAACCGAAGTCCAGGCCCACGCGCTGCTGCTTCGCCTGGCCGAACTGACTCATCACCGACACGCCCACCGCGGCGGCGATGAGGCCCAGGATGGTGATGACGACCATGATTTCAATCAGCGTCATGCCGCGCTGACGTCGCTTCTTCCTGTCCATGTCTGTCTTTCTGACACGCCGACCGGCACGGGCCGGGGTCAACGTGTCCCTCACGGAAGGCCCCTCTGCCTTCCGGGATGACTGCCATTGCAACCCGTGGGCCCACTTCACTCCGCCAGGAGGGCGCGAGAGGAGTGGTCCGCGTCCGGGCCTTCGCCGTCCGGGATGCCGTCACGGCCATAGGACAGGATGACCGGCGTGCCCGCCTCCACGCGGTACACATAGTCATGGCCCCAGGGGTCCACGGGGATGCGCTCCAGGAGGCGTTCCTCCACGAGCGCGGAGAGCCCCACGGATGGCGGCGGCACGTGTCCCGCCCGCTCCGCGTACCGAGTCACCGCCTTCAGCAGGTGCCGCATGTCCAGGGCCACCATCCGCAGCTGCGCCCCTCGCTCCAGGTTCATCATGGACAGCGCCAGCACGGCGTAGCCGATGAGGACCAGCGCCACGAAGACAAGCAACCAGCTGTAGGTCTTGAGCCAGGGACGGAGGCCGATTCGAGAGGGCATGTCTGTCTTTCTGGCGCGAACGTCATGTGCGACGCGCCACCGTGTCGTGTCACCGCGCGCACCGGGCGCGGCCTCACGGCGCCACCGTGCAATCGCCGCACCCACCCCACCCCCTTGCGCGCGAGGCGCATGCCGCGATACACGCCGCCTCGAATCGACTTTGCGAATCAATCTCAAATCAGCCAGCCGAAACGGTAATCCGTGAACGGCCAGCGAGGCGGGTCCATGCGGGGACACAAAGCGATGTGGAGTGCGTGGGTGGCGGCGCTGCTGCTGCTCGGAGCGTGCGGTGACGACGACCCGACGCCCCAGCCCTCGGGCAACACGGATGCGGGTGTGACCGTGGACGCGGGCACGGATGCCGGCACGCAGACGGACGCGGGCCCGCAGGCCGCGGCGCCCACGGTGTCCTTCACCTCGCCCACGGAGGGCGCCCAGGTGGAGGCGTTCCCGGTGCAGGTGCAGGCGGTGGTTCGCGCCGAGGGCGGGCTCGCGACGCTGACGGTCACGCCCAACAGCGGAACCGCCACGAATGTCCCCGTCACGCAGGGCCAGACGGAGCAGTCGGTGACGGTGCCCGTGGAGCCGGTGGCGGGCGGGAACACCGTCGTCCTGCGCGCGGTGGACGCGGCGGGCCAGGCCACGGAAGCGACGCTGCACTTCACCTACGTCGCGCCCACCGTCGACACGCAGGCCCCGACGCTGGCGCTCACCAGCCCCACCGAGGGCCAGGACCTCACCGTGTACCAGGTGAGCGTCACGGGCCGGGCCACGGACAACGTCGCGGTCACGGGCCTCACGTGGCAGTTCAACGGCGGCGCGGAGGAGTCCGCCACCGTGAACGGACACACGCGCCTGCTGCACGAGGGCCGCGCGCGCTCCGTGCTGGAGGCCATCCTCTGGCACGGCGGCGAAGCCCAGGCCTCGCGCGAAACCGTGCAGCGCATGTCCCCGAAGGAGCGCGCCGCGCTGCTCACATTCCTGGACTCGCTCTGACTCACGTCGTCACGTGCGGCAGGGGACGCAGGTGGTAGCGGGCCTCGAACGCGTTGAAGAGGTCCAGGTACTGCTCCAGGTAGCGCGTGAGCAGGAAGCGGCGGCGCACCGTCTCGTGCGCGTGGTGCCCCAGCTGGTTGCGCAGCTTCGGGTGCCGGAGCAACTGCACGATGCGCTGGGCGCACTGGTCCACCGAGTCCACCAGGAAGCCGTTGTGCCCGTCTTCAATCTGATGACGGATGCCGCCCACGTTCCCTCCGATGACGGGCGTGCCCTTCCACATCGCCTCCGCCACCGTGAGCCCGAAGCCCTCGCGCAGTGACTTCTGCACCACCACCGCCGCGCGGCGCTGGAGCGCGTTCACCAGCGCCGTGTCCTCCTGGCTGAGGATGATGAGCCGCTCGTCCTTGTGCCGCATCACCTGCTCGTAGACCTGCTGCCCCTCCGGGTCGTCCGACGCCATGTTGCCCAGCAACACCAGCGTGCACGGCATCTCCTTGCGCGCGATCCGCCACGCGGCCACCACGCCCTCCGGGTCCTTCCACCGGTCGAAGCGTGACACCTGCACCACCAGCGGCAGGTCCGTGGGGATGTGGTGATGCTGGAGCCGCTCTTCAATCTCCGACTCGCTCATCTCCCGGTTCTTGATGGAGAACGGATCGATGGCCGGCATGAAGAACACCTGCGGGGTGGACAGCTCGCGCGCGTACTCCGGGATGCTCAACACCGTCGCGTCGTACTGCTCCACGAACTGCTTGAGGTACGCCCACAGCGACGGCTCCGGATTCGACAGGTCCACGTGGCAACGCCAGATCCACGGCCCGCGCTTGCGGCTGTACCGCACGATGGGCAACGGCTGCGGATCATGGATGACGACCCGGTCGTGGTCCAACCGGTTGCGCACCGCGTTCTCGTAGACGACCTCTTCGTAGATGGTCGCCTTCATCGACGTCAGGTGGATGTCCGCGCCCTGCAGCGCGTTGTGCATCTTCTTCGTGATGCTGAAGAAGTCCGGCGGACCCTGGATGGCCCGCCACTCGGTGGCCATGCCCACGCTGTTCATCAGCAGCGTCAGCGGTGACAACAGCTCCGCCACCCCGCCGCCGTAGTACGTGGAGTTGACGTGCACGACCCGCAGGTCCTGCAGCGGGCGCGCCTTCTCCAGGATGCGCTCCACCACCTCCGCGCCCACGTAGCGCTCGTAGTGCTCGACCTGGACGAGGGGGTAGGGGTCTCCGGGATTCTTCGCCATACCCTTGGATGTGTCCGCCCGTCGGCAGGTGCCACCCGCGCGCCCCCATCCGCTCGCCCGGCTGCCCGCCGTGGCGCTCCCGCTCAGGCCTCTTCCGGCGCGTGCGACACCACCCAGAGCGGCGTGTCCCCACACTGCACCAGCAGTTCGTCTCCCTGTCGGGCCAGCAACGTGCCCGGCTCCGCGCAAGGCTTCTCGCCCCGCCACATCCGCGTGCGCCGCACCCGGACCCAGCGGCCATCGAGCCGGGCCCTCGCATCGCCCCTGCCCCCACGCCACCCGGCGAAGCGGCACGCGCGCACCTTCAAGTGCACGGAGCGCGCGCTGTCGCGCCAGTCGATGTCCCGATACGCCGGCTCGAAGAAGGGCGCGAAGGTCGCGTCGGCCCCCGCCTGCTGCTCGCCCACGTCTCCCCGCGCCACGCGCTCCACCACCCCGGGAAGCAGCCGGCGCGACGCGAGCATCAGCTTCTCGAAGACCACCTCCTCCGTGTCCTCGTCCGTCACCGGGAACGCCCCCTGCGCGAGCACGGGTCCCGTGTCGAAGCTCGCGTCCATGCGGTGGAAGGTGAGCCCCAGCTCGCGAGCGTCCTCGCGCAACGCCCACCCCAGCGGACAGGGCCCCCGGTATCGAGGAAGCAGGGACGGGTGCACGTTCACCGCCCCCAGCCGCGCCAGCGCCAGCGCCTCTGGCGGCAGCCGCCACGGAAAGAAGAAGCACAGCAGGAGGTCCGGATTCAGGCCCGCCAACCGGGGCGTCAGGTGTGCCCGCTCGCTCACCAGCAACACGTCCACTGACGGCGGCGCGGCCTCGAAGAGCCGCCCCAGCTCCGCCCACCCTTCCATGTCCAGTGGGCGCAGGCCCCGGATGCCCGCCGGCACCACCAGCGCCACCACGTCATGCCCCTGGGCCCTCAGCGCCAACGTGAAGTCGTGCGCCACCGCGGGGGCCACGGTGAGCAGCACGATGCGCCAGCCAGGCGCGGCACCCGAAGTCGGCATGGCCGTGTCCTAACAATTCACCCACCGTGTGCGCCCGGCCAACGCACGCGCCATGCCTGGAAATGAAAACGCGCTCGCCCCTGGAAGGGACGAGCGCGTGGGCTCAACCGGAGTGCTTCCGGTGCGTCAGACCGCCTTCAGGCGGGGCGTGCGCGTCTTGGGAGCGGGGGCGGCGACCGCCTCACGGAGCGCGTCCTTCTTGTCCGTGCGCTCCCAGGTGAACTCCTTCTCCGCGCGGCCGAAGTGACCGTACGCGGCGGTCTTCTGGTAGATGGGCCGCAGCAGGTCCAGGTGCTCGGTGATTTCGCGCGGGCGCAGGCCGAACGTCTGGCGCACGGCGCGGGCAATCTGCTCCTCCGGCACCGTGGACGTCCCGAAGGTCTCCACCATCACGCTGACAGGCTCCGCCACGCCGATGGCGTAGGACACCTGCACCTCGCAACGACGGGCCAGGCCCGCCGCCACGACGTTCTTCGCGATGTAGCGGCCCATGTACGCGGCCGAGCGGTCCACCTTGGACGGGTCCTTGCCGCTGAACGCGCCGCCACCGTGACGGCCCATGCCGCCGTAGGTGTCGACGATGATCTTCCGGCCCGTGAGGCCCGAGTCGCCCATGGGGCCGCCGATGACGAAGCGGCCCGTGGGGTTGATGAAGAACTTGGTCTTGTTGTCGATGAGCTTCTTCGGCAGGACCTTCAGGATGACGTCCTCGCGGATGGCCTCCTGGATCTTCTTGTTGGAGACGTCATCCGAGTGCTGCGTGGACAGCACCACCGCGTCGATGCGCAGCGGCTTGCCGTCCTTGTACTCCACCGTCACCTGGCTCTTGCCGTCCGGGCGGATCCACGGGTGGTTCTTGCGGCGCACCTCCGCCAGGCGGCGGGTCAGCGCGTGCGCGTAGTGGATGGGCGCGGGCATCAGCTCCGGCGTCTCGTCGCACGCGTAGCCGAACATCATGCCCTGGTCACCGGCGCCCTGGTCCTTCTTGTTGTCCACGCCCCGGGCGATGTCCTGGCTCTGACCCTCGATGGCCACCATGACGCCGCACGTGTGGCCGTCGTAGCCCATGGAGCTGTCGGTGTAGCCAATGCGCGTGATGGTCGAGCGGACGATCTTCGGGATGTCCACGTAACAATTCGTCGTCACCTCGCCAGCGACGATGGCGAGGCCCGTCTTCACGAGCGTCTCCACGGCGACGCGCGCCTGCGGATCCTTGGCGATGATGGCATCGAGCACACCGTCGGAGATCTGGTCGGCGATCTTGTCCGGGTGGCCCTCGGTGACGGATTCAGACGTGAACAGGAAGTCGGTAGGCATGTCTTCTCGGGCTTCGCGCTAATTCGGTGACGCAGCGCAGGGGGCGGACACTAAACGTGCGGTCCCAGCAGAGTCAAACCTGTCGGTACAGGGGTTTATTCGGCGAAAGCGCCCTTCGGACAGGCGGACCCGATGCCGCGGGTGTGCCTGCTCGCCGGATGAATTTATTGGTTCGCGCGGCGTTCCCCTGGGCTACAGGACCCGCGCCCTTCTTCTGGAGGTCACAGACCCATATGAACGCCATCGCCCGCCTTCGCACCCTTCCCTTCCTGGTTGCCATCACCTTCGCCGTGCCCGCGCTCGCCGCGCCCAAGGCTTCCGAAGCCATCACCAAGCCGGTGAAGACCGTGGTGCAGTCCGTGCGCTACGAGAAGGACCTCAAGGCCCTGGAGAACCTGGGCAGCGACCAGCAGGGACTCTTCCTGCTGGGTGACGAGTGGACCAAGGCCACGGACGCCCAGCGCAAGGAGTTCACCCAGCTCTTCCAGAACCTGTTCGCGAAGATCGCCTTCCCCAAGGTGCGCGAGAACTTCAAGAACCTGGACTCCATCACCTACGACGAGCCGCAGGTGACGGGCGACAAGGCGCTCGTGGGCTCCACCATCTTCATCAACCACCCGCTGAAGAAGCAGGAGATGAAGCTCAAGTACGCCGTGGAGAAGGTGGGCAGCGGCTGGAAGGTCGTGGACGTGTCCGTGCTGGGCGACTCCATGCTCACCGGCATCCGTGATGATCAGGTCCGCCCCCTCTTCAAGGAGGGCGGCTGGGACGGGCTGCTCGGCGCCATGCGTGCGAAGAACAACGAACTGGGTTCGGTGAAGGTGAAGTAATCCAGTCAGTTGCCGCCTGGGCAGCCAGGCAATCATGCCTTCGCCGTCCCTCCGGGTTCCGGGGGAGGCGCGGGCCGGTTAGGCTGGGGCGTTCCTCCTCCCCCGGAGCGCCTGGCGAATGACTGTTTCGACCCCCGCCCCGCGGCTGCTGCTCCGGGGTGTGCCGTCCGACCGTGAGATGGACGCGTTCTGCGTCCAGTACGCGCCCCGGGCCCCCGGCCACCCCGCGGTCCGGGACCTGCTCCGGCTGCTGTCGGAGGTCCCCGATGACGGCCTGGAGCCGCGCCTGGAGTGGGTGGAGCGGTGGATCCACTGGATGCGCGACCGCATCCCCGCCCAGGGCCTCACGGACGCGGACGACCTTGCGCTGTCCCCCTCGAACTCCCGGCTGTCCCTGCTGGTGCGCGTGCTGGAGGGCGAGGGCGCCCTGCGCGCGTCCGTCACCCGGCTGGTGGCGGGGGTGTGCGCGAGCAGCCGGGGGCTGAAGCTCTTCGCCCAGGTGGGCCTGAGCGCCGGCAACGGCTTCTTCTCCGAGCTGACGGACCGCCTCGCGCGCGGCGTGCTGCCCGCGCCGGCGGAGCCGGGCAAGCTGTCGGAGCTGCTCCTGCGCCTGTTCCCGGTGCCGGAGGACGCGGAGTGGCTGAGCGCGCTGTCCCCCTTGCTGCTGGCGCGGCTGACGGCGCTGGTGGGCGACCCGCCCCCACCAGAGCCCACCCCGTCCTCACGCGTGCGCGGGGACCTGATGGACGCGCTGGTGCTGCTGGGCGTGCAGGTGACGGGGCTGGGGCTGGCCGAGGACGTGCGCGACCGCATTCCGGACATGTCCTTTCGCGCGTCGCCCTTCCTGCGGCTGCGGATGGCGGGCGACGCGGTGCTGGCGCGCGACGGGGCCCAGGAGTCGCTGGCGGACCTGCTCCGCGTGGTGGAGGACTGCCGCGGCGTGGTGCGCACCGTCACCCAGCACCTGGAACACTTCGGCGTCAGCGTGGACCTGGTGTACCGCCTGGAGTGCATCCAGCGCGGCCTGGACCGGATGGAGGCCATCGCGCGGGTGCTGGGCTCGCCCCGGGGTGAGCCGCGCTGGCGCGAGGCGCTGGAGCTCCTGTCGGACCTGCTGCGGCTCGCGCACGAGGACCGCTCCGTGCGTGCGCTGGTGCGCCGCAACGCGCGGCTGCTGGCGCGAAAAATCATCGAGCGCACCGGCAACACGGGTGAGCACTACATCACCTCCACGACGGCCGAGTTCCACCACATGGTGCACTCGGCGGCGGGCGGCGGGCTCGTCGCCGCGGTCGCCGTCGCGCTGAAGTTCCTCCTCACCGGCCTTCCGCTGGCCCCCTTCTTCGCGGGCCTCTTCGTCGCGCTCAACTACGCGGGCGGCTTCGTGGTGATGCAGCTGCTGGGCTTCACGCTGGCCACCAAGCAGCCGTCCATGACGGCCTCCACGCTGGCGGCCGCGGTGGGCGAGGACGCGGGCCCGGACGAGGGCACCCGGCGCATGGAGCGCCTGGCGGCGCTGGTGCCGCGCATCACCCGCTCGCAGCTCGCGGCCATCCTGGGCAATCTGGGCTGCGTCCTTCCCGTGGCGGTGGCGCTGGCGCTGGGCTTCCAGTTCCTCAAGGGCCACGCCTACCTGACCGCGCAACAGGCGCAGCACGTGGTGGAGACGCTGCACCCCTGGAAGAGCGCGACGCTCCTCCACGCCATCCTGACCGGGGTGATGCTCTGGGCCTCCAGCGTCGCCGCGGGCTGGTTCGAGAACTTCATCGTCTACCGCCGCCTGCCAGAGGCGCTCGCCCACCACCGCGTGCTGCGCGCGCTCTTCGGAGCGACGGGCGCGCGCAAGGTGGCGGACGCGCTGATGCACCACGCGGCGGGCGTGGGCGGCGGCGTCACCCTGGGCGTGCTGCTGGCGGTGATGCCGGGCGTGGGCGGCTTCTTCGGCGTCCCGCTGGACGTGCGGCACGTCACCTTCTCCTTCGGCGCGCTGGCCTTCGCCGGGTGCGCGCTGGGCCCCTCCGCCGTGATGGAGCCGGGCTTCCTGGCGGCCGCCGCGGGGGTGCTCGTCGTGGGCGTCGTCAACTTCGGCGTGTCCTTCACGCTGGCCCTGGGCGTGGCCCTGCGCGCTCGCGACGTCCCGGTGAGCCAGGGCCTGCGCTTCCTGGGCGCGGTGTTCCTGCGCTTCCTGCGAAACCCGCTCCCCTTCCTCATCCCGCCCCGCGACGAGCCCGCCACGGGTGGGACGCAGGCGCAGGTCGTCCCCCTGGCCGGGCCTCCAGGACACTGAAGTCGCGGTTTATTCCCTCGGGACAAGAGGCCCTGTCTCGCGCGGAGGTGGGGCGGACAGGCACCCCGGGCTTTGCTTCCGGGCGGGGACGTTCGGCGCTAGGGTCCCGCGCCCATGAGCGGCAATCCTTCTTCCCATCCCCCGCCCCGCCTCGCCCTGGCCTACGCAGAGATGCTGGTCCGGCGCCCCGGCACCGTCATGCTCGTGCTGCTGTTGCTGCTCGGCATTTCGGTGTGGGGCACGTCGAAGCTGACCATCAACTCCAACCAGCTGGACCTCATCTCCCAGGACCTGCAGGAGGTGAAGGACGTCAAGCGCGTCATCGACATGGTGGGCGGCAGCGGCTTCTTCATGCTCACCTTCCGCGGTGACGACGAGGCCACGCTCAAGAAGGTCGCGGACGACGTGGCCGCGATGGTGGGCAAGGACAAGGAGAACGCGCGCTCCATCACCTACAAGATTCCCGTCGAGTTCGTTCAGAACAACATGGTGCTGTTCGTGAAGACGGAGGACCTGGCCGAGGGCAAGCGCCGCATCATGGCGTTCCTCAAGGATCAGATCCGCCGCGCGAACCCCTTCTACATTGAAATCAAGAAGACGGAGCCGGTGAAGCTGGACCTGCAGGACCTGGTCGACAAGTACTCCAGCGTTGGCAACAAGAGCATCGCGGACGACTACTACATCTCCCAGGACCGCAAGCTGCTCCTGCTCCTCATCAAGCCGATGTGGGACACCAACCAGATTGGCCAGACGAAGCAGTACGTGGACAAGCTGCGCGGGGACCTGGAGCAGTACTCCAAGAGCAACCCCGCGGGCGTGCAGCTGGTGGAGGACTACTACAAGATGGGCGACAAGAAGACGGTCGCCTACGGCTTCACGGGTTCCTACAAGACGGCGGTGGACGACTCGTACGCCATCGAGGACTCGCTCCAGCCGGTCACCATCATCGCGCTCGTCGCCATCTTCGCCATCACCATCGCGTTCTTCCGCAAGTGGGCGCCCACGCTCATCGTGGTGAGCGGCACGGTGGCGGGCACGCTGTACACGCTGGGCTTCACCTACGCGACGCTGGGTGAGCTCAACATGATCACCTCCATCCTGGGCGGCATCCTGATGGGGTTCGGCATCGACTACGGCATCCACTTCATCTTCCGCACGCGCCTGGAGCTGGGCGCGGGCAAGCGCTACGACGTGGCCATCCGCGACGCGGTCATCAACGCGGGCCGCCCGGCGCTGGTGTCCGCGGTGGTGGTGGCGGGTTCGTTCTACGTGCTGATGGTGAGCGAGTTCAAAGGCTTCTCCCAGTTCGGCTTCCTGGCCGGCACGGGCACGCTGATGCTGGGCTTCACGCTGTTCTCCTGGTGCCCGGCGCTGCTGGCCATCGCGGGCCGAAGGAACCCGGAGCTGCCGCAGAAGCTCATCGGCGTGATGAAGCCGCCGCCCACGACCAACGCGTCCGGCAAGGAGCTGCGCATCCCGCGCCCCGGCCTGGTGCTGGCGGTGGGCTGCGTGATTGTCGCGGTGGTGTGCGGAGCGGCCATCCCGTGGAAGAGCGGCGAGCCCCCGGCGGACGCGGGCTTCTTCGCGCGGCTGCCGTACGGAGTCCGCTTCAACTACAACACCCGCGCGCTGATGCCGGCGAACCAGCCGTCCGTGGTGCTGCAGGATGAAATCAACGCGCGCTTCAAGATCGCCAGCGACCCGCTCGCCATCTACACCAAGGACCTGGCGGAGACGGAGGCCCTCTACAAGGAGCTGACGGCGGACCCGAAGAAGCGCCCCGCCATCTCCCAGGTGATGAGCCTCTTCACCTTCGTGCCGCCGGAGGGCATCTCCCAGGCGAACGCGAAGATCCTGGAGGAGTGGCAGGAGGAGCTGAAGGAGATCGACGTGAAGGCGCTGCCGCCGGAGACGCAGGAGAAGGCGGCCCTGTTCTTCAAGATGCTGGAGGCCCGGCCCTTCGACGTGCACCAGGTGCCGGAGATCTACGCCTCGCAGTTCCGCCACCTGCCCACCACGAGCCCGGAGAACCACGGCTACCTCACGTTCATCTACCCGAGCGTGGACCTGTGGGACGGCAAGCAGATGCTCCAGTTCGCGGACCAGACCAGCTCCATCAAGGGCATGGTGACGCCGGGCAAGTTCACGGAAGGCGGCCCCACGGGCGCGCCGGTGGAGAAGGAGTTCCGCGCCGCGGGCGCCACGCAGCTGTACGCGTCGCTGGCGCGCATGGTGCTCAAGGACGCGAAGCTCACGGTCATCCTCACCGCGCTGTGGATTCTCGTGATGCACTTCGCGGACTTCCGCAACGCGAAGCTGGCGCTGGCGTCCGTGATTCCGCTGACGGTGGGCCTGGCGATGATGATGGGCTTCATGGCGCTGTTCGACCTGCGCCTGAACTTCATGAACATCATCATCCTGCCCATCCTCCTGGGCTTCGGCGTGAGCCACGGCCTGTACCTCCTGCACCGCTTCCTGGAGGGCACGTCCCCGCTGGTGGCGCTGCGCAGCGTGGGCGCGGCGGTGGTGTCCTCCACGCTGACGGCGGTGGCGGGCTTCGCGGCGCTGCTGGTGGCCAGCCACAACGGCCTGCGCTCCATGGGCATCGTCGCCTGCATCGGCCTCATCACCACGCTGCTGGTGTCCTTCACGGTGCTGGCGGCGGTGATGCAGCTGATGCACGACAAGCGGCAGAAGGACGCGGGACGTTCGCCAGAGGGCGGTTCCGCCACGGGCGGTGACACGTCCTCCACACGCGCCGCCTGACAGCGCGGAGGAAGCGCTTAATATCCGCGCCGGACCTTTCGGCCCCGCCTTCCCTTGAAGGGAAGCGCGGGGCCGTTCTTTTCTTCGGGAGCTTCAAGCCATGGGGACGTTCAAGCGGGTGGGCGCGGTGCTGGGTCTGATGGTGCTCACGGGTTGCGCGAGCGCGGTGAAGAGCCAGCGGCTGCGTGCCGACTACGCGACGGTGGACCGGCAGCAGGTGAAGCGGCTGGCGGTGGTGACGCAGCCGTTCCCGCAGGGCCAGCAGTACATCGGCGACCTGTGGAGCCTCATCGCCCGGCAGTGGCTGAACCAGAACCGGGACTACATCGTGAAGGCCAACACGTCCCTCCCCGAGCGCCGCACGGACCTCACCTTCCAGGACCAGTGCGTGGAGGGCATCGAGGGCGTGCTCTGGCTGGATCCCACGGTGAAGCGCGTGGGTGACGGCGCGGAGGTGGCGGTGAAGGCGCAGCTCATCCGCTGCCGCGACGGCGAGGAGGTCTGGGCCGCGGAGGCCGGCGGCAGCTGGGACTCCGAGGACAAGAAGTACGTGGAGCGCAAGGAGCAGTACGTGACGGAGCTGAGCAAGGACGTGGAGCCCTACGTGGTGCCGTCCTACAAGCTGCTGGTGGCCACGCTGGACACGCTGCCCAATCCCGAACTGAACGACGCGGACAAGGACGAGAAGATCGACCTGGGCGAGTAGCGTCGCCCGGGTGGAACCTCAGGTCCTCATTGGCAGGCTGGTGCTGGCCACGCTGCTGGGCGGCGTGCTGGGCGTGGAGCGCGAGGCGCGCAACCAGGCCGCGGGGCTGCGCACGCACACGCTGGTGGCGCTGGGGGCGTGCTGCTTCACGCTCTCCAGTGTCTACACGGAGGAGCTGCTCCGGACGGGCGCGAACCCCAGCGGCACGCAGACGGACATCAGCCGCATCGCCAGCCAGGTTGTGGTGGGCATCGGCTTCCTGGGCGCGGGCGTCATCCTGCGCCACGGGGAAGCGGTGAGAGGGCTCACCACGGCGGCGAACCTCTGGTTGACGGCCTCGGTGGGCCTGGCCTGCGGGCTGGGGCTCTACGTGGCGGCCGGCGCCACCGTGGCCCTGGCCCTCTTGTCGCTGGTGGTGCTGCGCCCCATCTCCCGGATGCTGTCGCCCGAAACAGGACGGCACGCCGGGCAATACAGGAAGCCGCCAGACGGCAAGAACAGCGAGGACGGGCCCCCCACGGGTGAAGAGGAGTCCCGTCCCGAGTGACGTGCGGGGTGCGTGCGGCCACCCGCCAGCCGCCCCCTATTCCACGGGCACCAGCGCGCCCGTCAGGTCGTGCGTGTAGGCCACCGGCCGGTGCGACGCGTCCCCCATGTCGTGGCGCGAGTCATCATCCAGGTCCAGCGCGCCCTCGGCCAGCATGGCGCCCGGGAGGCTGGCCAGGTCCTGGCGCAGGTAGACGTCGTCCTCATCCAGGTCCGCGACGTCGGAGAAGCGCACCGGGTATTCCCGCTCGAAGATGCGCCCCGTGCCGATGGTGAAGCCGCGCGGGTCCACCGCGACGATGCCACCGAGCGCTTCGCCGTCCCGGTCCCGCACCGTCATGCCCCGCTGAATGTCCGTTGGCTTGAACACGCTGCTGCCTCCTGCATTCGTGTCCGGCGAACGTGCTCACTCCCCCTGGAAACGGCGACCCCCTCCCCTCGCATTCATGCGAAGGGAGCAGGGCCTACACGGACTCAGGTTCAGGATCATGCGCCGGCGGCAGCAGCAGTCCTTCCTGGCCGCCGCCGAAGCGCCGGTCCATCTCCGTGCGCACGAAGCGCTCGATCTCCTCGGCGGTGGTCAGCTCCATGGCGCCCTGGAGCATCTCCACCGCTTCGCTCCGGCTCACCCGGCGCATCATCCGCTTCACCACCGGAATCTGCCCGGACGTCATGGACAGCTCGTCGAAGCCCAGCGCCAGGAGCACCAGGGTGAAGAGCGGATCGCCCGCCATCTCGCCGCACATGGAGACGGGGATGTTGGCGGCCTTCGCCGCGTCCACGATGCCCTGGAGCATGCGCAGCACCGACAGGTGCAGCGGCCGGTAGAGGTACGCGACCTCGCGGTTCTGGCGGTCGATGGCCAGCGAGTATTGGATGAGGTCGTTCGTCCCGATGGAGAAGAAGTCCGCTTCCTGTGCCAGCCGGTCCGCGATGGTCGCCGCGCTGGGCGTCTCCACCATGATGCCCACCGGGAAGCGCTTGCCCACCGGCACTCCCGCACGCCCCAGCGCCGTGCGGCACGCCTCCAGCTCGCTGCGCGCCTCCCGCAGTTCGCTCACGCCGCAGATGAGCGGGAACATGAGGCGCAGGTTGCCGTGCACGCTCGCGCGCAGCAGGGCGCGCAGCTGGACGCGGAACAGCTCCCGGTTGGACAGGCAGTAGCGGATGGCCCGCAGGCCCATGGCCGGATTGGGTTCCTTCTCGTGCTTCGTCTTGCCCGGCACCTTGTCGCCGCCCAGGTCCAGCGTGCGGATGGTGACGGGACGGCCGCCCATGGCCTCCAGCACCTGCTTGTAGGCGCGGTAGTGCTCCTCTTCCGTGGGCGCCGTCTTGCGGTCCAGGAACATGAACTCCGTGCGGTACAGGCCAATGCCCTCCGCGCCGTGAGCCAGGAGCGAGGGGATCTCCTCCAGGAACTCCATGTTGCCGTTGAGCCGGATGCGGAAGCCGTCCGTGCTCACCGCGGGCTGGTCCTTCGTGGCCAGCGCAAGCTGCTCGCTCTCCAGGTAGCGGCGCTGCTCCTCCCGGAACAGCGCGAGCTGGTCCTCCGTGGGGTTCACCAGCACCACGCCGCGCGTGCCATCCATGGCCACCAGGTCGCCCGGCGAAATCTGCTCGCTCGCGCGCCCCGCGCCCACCACCGCGGGCGTCTCCCGCGCGCGGGCGACGATGGCGGTGTGGCTCGTTTGTCCGCCCAGGTCGGTGACGAAGCCCGCCACGCGGCCGCTGCGAGCCATCATCGCAGCGTCCGCGGGCGGCAGGTCATGCGCGACGACAATGGCCTCCGCGGGCACCTCCACGTCCTCATCCACCACCTGGCCCATCAGGTTGCGGATGATGCGGTCGGCCACGTAGTCCACGTCCGAGCGGCGCTCGCGGAAGTACTCGTCCGGGATGTTGTCGAAGAGGTGCTTGATCTTGCGGGCCGTGCGCCGCACCGCCCACTCCGCGTTGATGCGGTCCTCCACGATGAGGCGGTTCACCTCATCCACGAGCATGGGGTCGTGGAGCATCAGCCGGTGCGCTTCCAGGATGAGGGCGTGGTCGCTGCCCTCCGTGCGCGTGATCTGGTCCTTCAGCTCCGCCAGCTGGCGGTCGGACAGGTCGATGGCGGTCTTCATCCGCATCCGCTCGGGTTCCACCTCCGCGTCCGCCAGGCGCAGCTTGGGCGTGCGGATGCGCTTCCTGTCCAGGATGAAGGCGTGGCCCACCGCCACGCCCGGGGAGGCGCCGATGCCCGACAGCCTGAGTGTAGGGGTGGCCTGGCTGCTCACGGTTCTCCTGACCTCTTGGGGAGTCTAACTCCCCTTTTGACGCTTACTGCGCTTCGCCAAACCGGTCCTCGATGAGCTTTTTCAATTCGGACAAGCAGGCCTCGGCGTCCTCGCCCTTGCAGGTGAGGGTCACCTGGGTGCCCTGGGCCGCCGCGAGCATCAGCACGCCCATGATGGACTTGGCGTTGGCGCGCTGTCCGGAGGCCTTGATGAAGACCTCGCTCTTGAAGCGGTTGGCCACCTTGACCATCTGCGCCGCGGCCCGGGCGTGCAGCCCCAGCGCGTTGATGATCTCGAAGGTTCCCTCGGCTTCACTGGCCATCGTGCGACTCCCGCTTCACTCGACTGTTCGTACTCACAGAAAGGCACCCGCCGCGCAGGCCAATCCCGCCGCGACGTAGAGGACCACGTAGGTGGGGACGCGCCGGTTGACGAGCACGTACGCCAACACGCCCACCGCCAGGCACCCCACCGCCAGGAACGGCGCCCAGGTCCCGCCCGCCGTCGCCCCGAAGCTCAACGCCAGCCACGCGGCCAGGCCGCCCGCGCTCGCCGCCGCCACGCCCCTCAGCCGGGCGCCCTTGGCGGGAAGGTTCACCCGCGCCACGGCCTCCACCAACCGGTCTCCCAGATTCAGGCCCAGCCAGTACAGCCGGATTCGCAGCAGCAGGTGCACCAGGTTGTACAGCACCAGGAAGAGCGCCACCGCCCAGACGCCCAACAGCGGCACCATGGCCGCGCACAGGCCGCCCACCGCGGGCTTGAGCGACAGCCAGAAGAACCCGTCCCCCAGCGCCGCGAGCGGCCCCATCAGCGCCGCCTTGAAGCCCACCACCCGGTCCGGCGTCTCTTCCCCCCGGGCAATCTTCTGCTCGTGGTTCACCACGCCGCCCACGATGGCCGCCGCCACGTACGGGTGCGTGTTGAAGAAGACCAGGTGCCGGCGCACCGCCGCCTCGCGCAGCGGACCCGGCGGGTACAGCTTCGCCAGCGCCGGGTAGACGGCGTACGCGAGCCCCAGGTTCTGCATGCCCTTGGGGTTCCACGACGCCTGGAGGAAGAGCGAGCGCAGGAACACGCGAAGCAGCGTGCCCCGGGACAGCCGCACGGGCGGCGTGAAGGCCGGCGCGGCGGCGGGCGCGGAAGGCACGGGAGTGGGCGTCGTGCTCAAGGCCGCTGCTCCTGCAACTGCACCAGCACCACCGCCACGGTGACGGCCGCCGCGGCCAGGCCCGCGTACAGGGGCGCGCGCTTCGCGTGGCTGGACTGCGCGGCGATGGCCGCCGCCACGGACGCCATGGCCGGGTACGCCCACGCCAGGCCCCGCACCAGCCCGTGCGGCAGCGCCACCATCAGCGGCTCCAGGAAGTAGCCGGCCAGCGCGCACACGCCGGTGATGGCGCCGTAGGACACGAAGTGCGGCCACATGCCCCACAGGTTCTGCCGCATGGCGCGGTTGAGGTTGCCGGCCTCCGCGGACGACAGCGCCACGCGCGCCAGCCGGGCGGAGTAGCCCTCCAGCAGCCGGTCCAGCCTGCGC
>NZ_RAWR01000553.1:0-433 GCF_003986945.1 Corallococcus sp. AB018
ATATAATTCAGAATCCTTTCAACTAATCTCAGCCATTATTCCACCATCATGACATCGGGATCTCCCAAAAAGACTGGAGGCATTTGTTTACGAAATCGTTCATATAAGGGCTTCATACAGTTACCAGCACATGTTGTCCTGCTGGCACCACTGGAACTAAAGCGGATGGCATTTGTTGAGGAAGAATAGCAAGAGGACCCTGCTGTCTCAGCCTCTGGATCTCTTCATCTTGCTGGTTAATTTGGGCTTGTATTTTTGCAAACCTTTGCTCCCAATCCTAAGGAGCATGTGCTGGATTTTTATAACCACCTTTTTGGAACCTACCACGGCCTTTGCCTCGTCCATGGGGATTTGGAGGATTTTGACCTCCCCGACCGCCTCCGGTCTCAACCATATTGCCCTGACTCCTTATGTTTTGTCGGACGTCCATATT
>NZ_RAWR01000554.1:0-432 GCF_003986945.1 Corallococcus sp. AB018
CTTATATGGTATTGGTGTGCATTCATTAACATTGATTTGTGCAACTTGGCCTCTTTGGCCATCATGCATTGAGATGCATGATTGGTGGCTCGAGAGCCAAGCACTACACTCCTTTGAGCTCTAGACATGATAAGGAGTGTGGTTGCACACACATTTTCTTACAAATACACTGCCATGCCTCTGTTAGTGCTCTGTTGCAGCAAAGGGAGAATTTGTAGGAAGCAGTGGCCGATTGACCACTTTGTCTGTCGATCGACTATAAAAATTGGTCGATGGCCATAAAATCTAGCCGATGGCTATTCCTCTTGGCCGTCCACTTCTCAGCATGTCCATGAGGTGGATCAGAAGTATCTTGAAGGTTGGCACAATTTTCAGAAGTCTAAAACAGTGCAAACAGAGGCATCATGAGGCACGCTAGTGGATTTCCGGGAG
>NZ_RAWR01000555.1:0-432 GCF_003986945.1 Corallococcus sp. AB018
CGTTAAGACGATGCCTCGCGTTCTTCAATTGCGTTTTGTAGGCTGTCAGGGATACTGTCCCACGAATGGCCACCTGTAAGCTCCAGATGACCATTTTTGTTATTCTCCACAACGAGTTAGTTCTTCTTTTCGGATCCGGCACTTCTGGGGGGGAAATCCAGCGATGGCTGGATTATGTCGTCAATTAAAAATGCGGCGAGTAGATTAGCAAATATCCACGCTTTCGCGAGTTCAGGTTCCTTTGCACGCAAAGCATCCAGGTGCAGCAAACTTTTGAGCCGCTTAAAAGCCAGTTCAATTTGCCATCGCAGACGGTAACAATCAGCCACTTGCTCTGCTGAATATTCATCTTCCGGTAATGATGTTAGCAATAGCACATGGCCCGCTGCTTCCAGCGTTTCCGCCTGAACTACTCGTCCTTTTCGACGATTC
>NZ_RAWR01000556.1:0-432 GCF_003986945.1 Corallococcus sp. AB018
AGATTATCTGGTGTTTACGACAATCGCTAACTTCTCTTCCCAACTATCTTTCGTCTATTCCTCTTCTAGCTCTAGTTGTTCATCTGGTGTGAGACAAATGTTCGAATCTATAGTTGTGAACATTCTCATTCATGTGTTCGCATTCAGTGGACGGTACTTTTTTGTGAGCATAGATTTTTCATGTTCATATTCTTAAAGATTCAAGTATTTCCATCCTTTCTTTATCCATTTCAATTTTCGAGTACAGCCCAAAAGAAAAGTTTCCACATATGTTGCTTCCCCTCCTTAACTCTTCCTCTTCCCTTCGTAGGCAGGTGGTGTAACCAAATTTTCCTCATATATAACTGCTTCGATTGAGTAATATTTGGCAGGAAGGGGAATATTCCTATACGAATTGTCAATAGGATTGTATGCCCTTGGACGATTCATAAT
>NZ_RAWR01000557.1:0-432 GCF_003986945.1 Corallococcus sp. AB018
GGCCATTTATTTTGCCAAAATGGCAATTTTGTATAGCCGATCGCTGTTCATCTACTTTTGGTAGTTATTTGTGCCAGCTGTGATAGCTGGCACCCACTCTGTTCTCCTCCATACACGTGTATGGAGGGATTTCTCTCTTGACAAGCTTATTTGACAAGCTTTACAAGAGAGAGTTCTATAAGAGAGAGTCTCCTCTCTTGGATTTAGGGTTAGACAACATTTTTAGAGAGCTTTGATATTAGGGTTAGGAATTTGTATCTATTCCATCTCTATATTTCCTCTCTTGTTAGTTTAGTGTGTTTTTGGTCTTACTTTTGCACACAAACACCCACTATCACACATTTTCTTGGTTATTAAGGGCCAAAGGGTTGTTTTGGAGGTTTTGAAGCTGGTTTCAACCTAAAAAAGCTGCTGGAGCTCCATTGTTGAAGA
>NZ_RAWR01000558.1:0-429 GCF_003986945.1 Corallococcus sp. AB018
GCGTAGGATCAGGAAAATTCCTAGGCTTCCTAGTCACCAACTGAGGTATAGAGGTAGACCCTTCTCAGATCAAAGCAATTCAGGATCTAGAGAGGCCCAACTCAGTAAAAGAAGTACAACACCTCACTAGTATGGCAGCCGCGATAAACCGGTTCATAAGTCGGTCGTCAGACAGATGTCGACCATTATTTCAAGCATTAAAGGCCAAGTTTGAGTGGGATGAAGAATGCGACCGCGCCCTAGAAAGTTTGAAAGAGTGCATGTCTTCTCCATTGTTGCTAGTAACCCCAGTACCTGGAGAAGAGCTCTTTCTGTACCTAGCAATTTCACAGCACGCAGTCAATGCAGTGTTGGTCAGAACGGAAGGAATCCAACACCTGCCCATCTTTTATGTTAGCAAAACCTTGCTGGGCGCAGAAACCAAGTACC
>NZ_RAWR01000559.1:0-428 GCF_003986945.1 Corallococcus sp. AB018
GGCGCTCGGCGCTCGCGAGGTTGTGGAGGTGGCTGCGGAGTCAGCCGTGGGATGTCAGTTGGCCCGGGCAGTCGATGCTCGCGTGGATTCTCCGGCGTTTGATAACTCGCAGATGGATGGTTACGCGCTGGCAACTCACCATTTGCCCGGAGGCTCGTTCGCGGTCGGGGAGACAATCGCCGCGGGGATTGATCCCTCAGTGCTGTATCCGCAGGGGATCGGATCGGACATCGTGCCAGTAATGACAGGCGCGATGGTGCCCGCGGGTACCGCTGCGGTGATACCGGTGGAGCATTGCCAGCCGGAGCACTTCGTAGAGGCTGGGCAAGGGAAAGTAGACGTTCCCCCGGTAGATTCCGGGCAATTCGTTCGTCTGCGGGGAAGTGACATTCACGCAGGCCAGAGGCTTTTTTCTGCCGGTCATGTGG
>NZ_RAWR01000560.1:0-428 GCF_003986945.1 Corallococcus sp. AB018
GTATATTCATTATTGGCAACTAAAAAAAAATTTAGTGGCTAAAAATGCCAGAATTGGTGACAAAAAAAAAAACTTAGTCGCTGTATATTAACTTTTGGCTAGTAAAATATTTAGTCGCCGAATGGGAAATAAAAAAAATTATTTTTTCCATTTGGCAACTAAAGTTTTAGTCGCCAAAAGTAAGGTTTTTAGTCGCCGAAACCTTTTCCTGACTAAATATTTTGGTCGCTAGATTTGTCGTTGGAAAACAGTCAGGGAAGGTTTTGGCGACTAAAAAAATTTAGTAGCCAAAAGTGTAGGTTTTGGCGACTAACAATCTGTTTGGTCGCTGATATAAGGCTTTTACCAACTAAAAAAATTTTAGTAGCCAAAAGTGAGGCATTGGGCGACTAAAAAGATGTTTAGTAGCCAAATGTGATGCTTTTACC
>NZ_RAWR01000561.1:0-427 GCF_003986945.1 Corallococcus sp. AB018
ATCCTGGTATACAGCCAAGGGGATATCAGAATAGCTTCGTGTCCAATGCTTAGTGGTGGGTAGGATTGGTGATTCTACGAGGAATTGCCTAAAACTAACTTAATGAATAGCTAACCTAGGGAAATGAAACCTATTATAAGCTTTGCTTGATTATTGCCTCTACTGTAAGTTATGTTCCTACCAATGTTATGATTGTGTATTGGAATGAGAAAAGGGGTGTGTATGCGTTTACTAGCCATTTCAAACTCATGGCGTTTCATGTTAGGTAACAAAGAGACCTTCATAAAAGACGAAGAACAGAAGACCTTTGAAAACTTTTGGTTGTCTTAAGAAGAACTAGAAGATATTTTGTTTAAAATCCATCTGTGATATTTTGTCTTTTGAATATAATATTGATGGAACTTTGAGTTGTAACTAAATCCCAACT
>NZ_RAWR01000562.1:0-427 GCF_003986945.1 Corallococcus sp. AB018
CTCCCGGCCGTCCAGCGCTACCTCATGGACATGGCCTCCCGGGATGTCCTGGACTACGAAGAGCCCCTCCTGCGGCAGGACGGAATCGACTGAGGGGCCGCGCCATGGCGAACCGGAGCATGGAGGTGGACCAGTTCATGGCGGAGCTGGTCCACCCGCTCAAGGCGCAGGTGGAGGCCGTGCGGGCCGCCATCCTGGCCTCCGACGCCAGCATCACCGAGCGCATCAAGTGGAAGGCCCCCAGCTTCGTGCACTCGGGCGACGACCGCGTCACCTTCCGCCTGGCCCCCAAGGGCATCTTCCAGGTCATCCTCCACCGGGGCGCGAAGGTGAAGGACACCACGGGCTTCGCCTTCGAGGACGACTCGGGGCTGGTGGAGTGGCTGGCGCCGGACCGGGGCGTCGTGAGCTTTCCGGACGCGAAGAC
>NZ_RAWR01000056.1:0-45474 GCF_003986945.1 Corallococcus sp. AB018
GACAGCGTATGCGCCGACACATTGACGCCGCCGCACAACCACCAATACGCAACGTCCGTACGCAGCCTCGCCGCAATGGCGTGAGCGCTGGAGAGGCCCTCCATCTGCCCGTACACCCACAGCGCTAGCAACAGCCTCGGGTCCACCGCCGCACGACCCGCGTGATGGGGACGCGCACGGATAGCGCGCTCGAAGTCCGACATGTCCAGCGCTTCGACAGCCGCCCATACAGCGCGCACTGGATGATCTCGGTCAACCAACTGCTCGTAGGTCCGAGCCGCCAGCACCTGCGTCCGTTTCGGCCGGAGCACACGCACTCGCGGCCGTTTGCTCCCCGCCATGGCGATTCATGCTCGCACAGCAGCGCTTATGCATCCTTTGGATGCATCAGAATCGTTAATTTTTTCTCATCCCCTCAGGGCTCAGTTCCCGTGACGGGAGAGCCGGATGTATTTGTCGCTGAGACCACCCGCGATGAGCTTCCCGTCCGACTGGAAGCCGAGGCCCCCGGTCAGGTCATGGCTGTCCACGAAGCCCTCGTACATGAACCCACCGCCGCCCGCGAAGGTGGAGTCCAGAGGTCCCGTCGGGAGGAACCGCAGCAGGGCCGCGTCGTAGTTGTTCCCGCGAGAGGTGAGGCTCGTGTAGCCGCCCGCGACGATCTTCCCGTCCGCCTGGACTGCCAGCCGGGAGATGATGTTGTTGGTAGGACCGAAGCTGAGGTAGGCCTGCCCATTGCCGTTGAAGGTCGAGTCGAACGCGGTGCCGTTCGCGTTCAGCCGGAGGAGCGCCATGTAGTACTGGCTTCCCGAGGGATAGTAGGCATTGCCCCCGACCAGGATCTTGCCGTCGGTCTGCACCGCCACCGCCATGGCCTGGTCGGTGCTCCCGAACACGTCGATCTTCAGAGCGCCTCCACCTCCGAAGGACGAGTCGAGCGCCCCCGAGGCGGTGAATCGCACCAGGCCAAAGTCCGGCGACGCCCCTATCGCGTAGGTGAGCCCTACGGCCAATACCTTGCCGTCCGGCTGCAGGGCCATGTCCGTCATCGAGTCGTTGCGGCCCGAGGGGAAATCGTAGGTTGCCCGGCCTCCGACTCCGAACGTGCTGTCCAGGGCGCCCGTGCTCGTGAACCGGGCCACCACGAAGTCCAGGTTGGTGTTGTTGGAGGAAGACCCCGCCAGGAGGATCCGGCCGTCCGGCTGGATGGCCACGTCGATGGCATGGTCAAACATCACGTAATTGTAGATGACCAATCCTCCCGAACCGAACGTCGTGTCGGGAGCCCCGCTGGCCGTATAGCGGACCAAGGCGAAGTCCGTCGCCGCCCCCTGGTCTCGCGTGGACGCAATGACAATCTTCCCATCCGGTTGCAGCGCCCCACGCGCGGAACTGGCATTGCATAAGCCCGAGGCGAGCGTCGTCGTCACCAGGCCCATGCCTCCCGCGAAGGTTGTGTCGACCGTCCCATCGGCGTTGTACCGGGCGGCGTACATGCCACAGCCCGTGTTCGTCCGGAAGCTGCCGGTGACCACGATCCGATCGTCTGGCTGCACCAGGACCGAGTCGGTTCCCAGCGTCGCGCCGCTGAGCTCGTAGAGGGCGATGCCCCCCGCGCCGAACGATGGATCGAAGTCACCCGGCGGGACGAAGGAGGCCAGGGAAGGGCTGCTTCCCGCGAGATCGGCGGAAGCGCTCAGGTCCACGACACGGGACGGAGCGCCCGCATGGAGGGTCAGCGGTGCCTTCGCCGTCTCGGCGAAGGCGGTCGTCACTGGCGTGGACAAGGACAAGGCTGCCGTTGCCAGCAACGACGCGGTTCCTCTCGACATAGACACTCCATTGGGACGCCTACGGGTTATGCAGGAGCGGCGTTCGCATGGCTGTCTGGATTCACCAAAACAGTCCAAGGGCCGTGAAGCCTGCTCATTCATATTAACTTTTGAGAATTGGATTTCAAGATGATTCCTGCAGTCCCAGCTGTGCCAGTCACTCGCATCGCCTCAAGGGTCGTTCATGACTCCGTGGGTCTCAACGGAGGGCACTTGGCTGGGTGGAGATTGATGGGCGGGCTGCCGCTGCTGGAATGGGTACGCCCAGCATCGCCCGCCCGCTCCGGGCGTGAGGCACGTCGGGACTACGCCTACTTCCGCTGTGGCTCAGTACCCACAGCCGCCAGGCATGGCAGAAGTGGGCCAATCGCCAGCAACTCCGGATTCGCTGGCGATGCACCGTGCCGAAGGCCCGAGCGAAGTTCCATTACCAACCCGCAGACTTCACCCGGTCATAGGACCAGGTGCCTGCTCTCTATCGTGCAGCTGAAAGACCGTGAGGACAGACCATGGCGAAGGATTGGGCCAGCACCCTGGTTGAACTGTTGACGTCACCTGTCTCATTGGTAACGGACGTCGTGGATGTTCTCATGGACACGCCTGTTCACGAGCGGTTCTCCAATTCCATCAAAACCGATGTTTTTCAGGATTCACACCTGCGAGACCTGGATAAGGTCAGCACCGACCGAAAGCTCCGCCCTGGAACGATCCTTCGGGTGGGAAGAACAGGCTTTTGGCATTACGGGGTGTATGTCGGCGGTGATGAAGCGGTTCACTTCACCTCGGCAGACAGTGACGTCTCCGCGAACAACCGGGTCATGCGGACCGGCATGTCCAAATTCCTCGGCGATGCCGAAGAGTTCCAGATATTGAAATTTCCGGAAAGAGTCTGCGGGCGGCGGGTCTATAGCGGGAGAGCGACCTGTGCCAGAGCCATCGAAAAAATCGGCTTGGGTGACTACTCCTTTCTCGGTAATAATTGTCAGCACTTTGCTGTCTGGTGTAAGTCCGGAGTCGCGATTTCCGGGCAGACTGTTGTTGTGAATGGAGGCGAATCAGATTCGCCCGTCTATCGCGCCAGGATTGAAGCTTCCACCTCGGCGATGGGGTTGCTGGGCTGGGTCAAAGTTCCGGACCTCATTGGGGTGTTTGGTATTGAAGTGTCAAGAACCCTCTTTGCCTCCAATTACCTGCCGTAGTTGAGAAGACGCGTGGAACGAGCCCTGTACCCTGGTGGCGCGCAAAGGGGGGCGTGCGGCCACCAGCTCATCAGGACAGTTGAGGAGCGAGGCGCCCGCAGCTGCCATCGTCGGCACACACCACCATCAGAACCTGGGGCGAGGACGTCATGGATGGCAGCCGACGTTGCTCGGCGCAGCTGGCTTTGAGTCTTCGAGTAGCGATGCCCAGGCCCGAGCCTTGCCGGCCTTCTCTGACGCAGGTTGGCGCTTCAGCGCAGGCGTCGTTCCTTCGGGGCATGGCGCCATCTGTTACATTCGGCGCCATGCGTGCATGGCTGGGCTTCGTGGTCCTGTTCTGCGCCCTCGGCACTCCGGCCCTGGGCGTCACGGTGGAAAGGGTGCCCCGGCCCGCCGCGGGCTCCTGGACGGTGGACCTCACGCCGTCCCACGTCCTCACTCCAGCCGTGAGGGCGGAGGTCGACGAGATGGCCCGGTCGCTGAACGACCGCGGGCTTGGCCAGCTCATGGTGGTGATGGTGGACACCACGTCGCCCAGGCGCTCGCATGAGTTCGCGCTGGAGCTCTTCAACCGCTGGGGCATCGGTCATCCCGGAAGGGACGACGGCGCGCTGCTCTTCATCGCGTACGCGGACCGCAAGGCGGAGATCATCCTCGGAGATGGGGTCGATGAGCCCGACGACCAGGTGGCCAGCGACGTGGTGATGGCGGAGGAGATCGTGCCTGCCTTCAAGCGTGGCGACCCGAACGAGGCCGTGCGCGGGGGCGCGAAAGGCCTGAAGGAGCTCATCGAGGACTCGCGGCTCAACAACCCTGTCGCCGCCGCCGACGCCCCGAGCGCCGCCAGTGACGACGTCGAGCTCACGGACTGGGACCGGGAGGCGTTCCTGAGCACTCCACGGATACACGTGAGCACAGCGGAGGAGTCCTCCTCTTCACCGAACGTCGGCCTCTTCGCGGGCGCCGCGGGCGTGCTTGGCGCGGCGGGGCTCGCGGGCAGTGCCTGGCTCCGCCGTCGTCCGCGCAAGTGCCGGACGTGCGGCACCCTCCGGGTGCGGTTGGGCGAAGCCGAGGATGATGCCCACCTGGACGCGGGCCAGCGGTCCGAGGAGTCGCTGGGCTCCGTGGACTACGACGTCTGGTGGTGCAGTCCGTGTGAGGACGCGAGCGTCGAGCGCTACGGCCGGTTCTTCTCGGGCTTCAAGCGCTGCAAGCGGTGCAGCTACGTGACGGGCAAGCAGACCTCGCGCACGCTGCGGAGCGCGACCTACGACCACGGTGGCGAAGTGGAGGTGACGGTGCGCTGTGGGCACTGCGACTTCGTGTCCACCTCGCGCCACTCCACGCCCCGACGTACCCGGCCCTCGTCGTCGAGCTCCTCCAGTTCTTCGAGTTCCTCCCGCTCCTCGTCGTCAGGAGGCGGGCGCTCGTCGGGAGGCGGCTCCAGCGGGAGCTGGTAGGGACCCCCGGCCGCTCAGGGGCGCGGTGTCGCCCAGAGGGCGCTGTGAGCCTCCGGCGCGTCCGGGGACTCCTCCGCCGTGTAGAAGTAGGCCGCGACCGTGGCCCGGCCCCGTCCTTCAGGGCACGCCAGCGCGGCGGGGTGGCCGTGCCAGTGGGTGTCGCCGTGCGCCATCACGACCAGCCGATCGAGCACCGGAGCAATGCGGGCCTCGCACCGGGAGAGGTCGGCGTTCCATAGCTCCAGGTCGCCGCCCCATTCGGGCTCCCAGCCCGGGTTCAAGTAGTACAGCACCGTGAGCCGCCGTGTGAGCGCACGCATGCGATCGCGGTTGAAGTCGGCGTGGAGCGCCAGATGGCCCCCGCGCAGCGTGAGGTGCAGCCCGGCGCCCCGGAAGTGCGGATCCGCGATGAGTCCTTTGATGCCGGTGATCGTCTCCAGGAAGTCGAGGAACGACAAGCCCGAGAACTCCGCGAGCAGGTGCCGGAGCGCGCCGTGCACGCCCTCGAAGGCCTTGCGCTGAAGCTGTCCCAGGCGGGCCGCCTGTTCCGGATGATCACGGCGCAGCCAGGGGGCCCCGGTCGCGCCTGGAAAGACGCCGGCCAGCTCCGTCGCCAGCCGCTCTCCCAGGAAGCCGTCGATGACGACGTGCGGGTGGGGCCGGGCGGCGCCGTAGGTGTCGCGATGCGCCAACCCGAGCGAGCGGAGCGCCGTCCGGCTGAGGAAGAAGCTCGGGCCCAGCAACGGGCCTTCATCGACGGTTGCGACGCTCACGGGACCTCTTCCTCGGGGGGGCTGGCCGCCGATGATGCCATGCGCACGAAACGCACGTCTCTTCCGGCCTCACCCGGGGGCGTCGCCTTCGGTCTCGAGGAGTGCCGCGAGGAACAACGCATACGTCAGCTCGGCGACGGGCCGACGCTCCCGCCGGGCCTGGAGGCGCAGCGCCTTGGGCAGGGAGCAGGACTGACCCCGTTCACCGTCGCGCATCTGGACATAGCCTCGCGGGGAGTAGCCCATCACCTGCCAGCCCATTTGACACAGCGCCCGGCTGAGGTCGTCGGTGAGCTGGTGATGGAGGGCGCGAGCGATGGGGACGGGGCGGAAACGCTCGCTCGACCAGCCTTCCGTGTCCTCGTGCCAGCCGCGCGCGCGCAGGTAGTTCACCTTGCGCGCAAGCGACAGTCCGCCGACGTGGCGCTCGAGCTTCATGGGACCCCTTTGGAGCGGGCGTGGAGCATCGCTCCCTTGCCTGGCGTTGCCATATTCCACACACCCACAGCGTCCCCTACAGTCCAAGATTCTCGTTCCACATCGACCGGGACGAAACGCCCCGGAGGCCCGAAGACCATGGCGACGACGACTCGCGTCCCCCAGACGATTGACGCCTACCTGGCGGCCGTATCCGATCCAGCGGCGAAGAAGACCCTGAGCGCCTTGCGCACGCAGCTACGCAAGCTGCTCCCCAAGGCCACCGAGACCATCAGCTACCAGATGCCCGCCTTCAAGGTGGACGGGGACATCGTGGTGGGCTTCGCGTACTTCAAGAACAACTGCGGCTTCTACCCCGGCAGCGGCAGCGTGGTGCCGGCGCTGAAGTCGGAGCTGGAGGGCTACACCACGTCGAAGAGCGGCGTTACCTTTCCCCCGGACGAACCGCTCCAGGCGAAGCTGGTGAAGAAGCTGGTGCAGGTGCGGCTCGCGGAGATCGCCGCGAGCGCGAAGAAGCCCGCAGGCGCGAAGAAGTCTCCCGCCAAGGGCTTCCAGGTGGGCGTGGTGCGCACGCTGCCCATGACGGCCCCCGCGCTGTGGAAGTGGCTGACGACCGGGGCGGACGCCTGGCTGGGAGCGGGCGCGACGCTGAAGCCCAAAGCCGGCACGCCCTATTCGGTCCCCAAGCGCCGCGGAGCCCCTTCCGTGAGTGGCGAGGTCCGGTCGGTGATTTCAGGCCGGCGCCTTCGCATGACCTGGCAGCCGGAAGGCTGGACGAAGCCGGCGACGTTGCAGTTCACGGTGACGCCCAAGACGAAGGGCGCCTCCCTGCTCGTGCAGATGGAGACTCTCCCGGACGCGGAGACCCGCGAGGCCATGCGCGAGCGCTGGTCGGACATCCTTGCCCGGGTTGCGTAGAGGCCACCGGGGTGGGGGATTGACGTTGCGTCCACCCACCCTGTACCTCCAAGCCCTCACCGCCGAGACGCCGCCCTGGGGGGCTGGCCGGTGGTGGAAGAGGGGACTCACATGCAGGCCGTGACGAAGTGGGGGGCTCTCCTGGTGGTCCTGTGGTTGGGCCTGGGAGGGTGCTCGGACGCGGGGCGTCCGGGGGCTGGAGTGTCCCAGAAGCAGAGCTCACGCGCCCAGGCGCTCGCGGCGGGGCAGGCCCGGCTCCTGCGCGACATCCACGCGGGAACGGCCGGCACGACCTACGGAAAGAGCGGGGGCGAGGGCCTGCGTGTGGGCCGCACGCTCTTCTATGTCGCATCCGACCTGAGCAACGGGGGCGAGCTCTGGAAGAGCGATGGCACCCCCGAGGGCACGGTCCTGGTGAAGGACATCCGGCCGGGGCCCAACAGTTCGAACCTGGCCTACTTCGTGGAAATGGACGGCATCCTCTACTTCTCCGCCACCGACCACTCCGGCGCCGAGCTGTGGCGCAGTGACGGCACCCCGGAGGGGACCTGGCGGGTCAAGGACATCGCCCCGGGGCCCGACAGCGGCGGGCCGAGCTTCCTCTCCCGCGTGGGCCACCAGCTGTTCTTCATCCGCACAAGCGAACTGTGGAAGAGCGATGGCACCGAGGCGGGCACCGTGCTCGTGCGCTCCTTCGAGGGCTCCATCTATGACACCATCGGGGAACCCACCGTCTCGGGCGGGACGCTCTTCTTCTCCGCGAACGAGCCGGGCTACGGCTGGGAGCTCTGGAAGAGCGACGGCACTCCCGAAGGCACGGTCCTGGTGAAGGACATCCAGCCCGGCGAGGGACATTCCCAGCCCACGAACCTGAGGGATGTGAAAGGGACGCTCTTCTTCACCGCGGATGATGGCGTGCACGGCAACGAGCTGTGGAAGAGCGACGGCACGCCCGGGGGCACGGTGCTCATAACGGACGCGCGCCCCGGGGTCGGTGGCCTGTTCATCTACGATCCAGGGGTCGTGGGCGGGACGTACTACTTCGGGAGCGATGGGCTGAAGGGCGAGGGTGTCGAGCTGTGGAAGAGCGACGGGACGCCCGAGGGCACGGGGCTGCTCAAGGACATCAACGAGTGGGACAACAGCTTCCCTCAGTCCTTCATCGAGCTGAACGGGGTGACCCTCTTCATCGCCGAGGGCAAAGGGATCGGGTACGAGCTGTGGAGGACCGATGGTACGCCCGGGGGCACGGTGCTGGTGAAGGACATCTGGCCCGGGGGGTACTCCTCCTTGTCCTGGTCCTACTTCCGGGTGGTGCTGGACGGGGTCCTCTACTTCGTCGCGAATGACGGCGTGTCCGGCATCGAGCTGTGGCGGACCGATGGCACGTCCGACGGCACCTGGTGGGTGAAGGACATCAACCCGGGCTCCGAGGGAAGCGGACCCAGCAAGATGCTGATGCTGGAGGGCCGCCTTTATTTCTTCGCCTTCGACGCAGCGGTGGGCTCGGAGCTGTGGACGAGTGATGGCACCGAGGCCGGCACCGTACGGCTGACGTACCGGGGCCCCGCGACGGTCGGCTCTACTCCCCAGAGCTTCGTGGACATGGGCGGCACGGTGTTCTTCTCCGCGGATGATGGCGTGCACGGCAACGAGCTGTGGAAGAGCGACGGCACGCCCGAGGGCACGGTGCTGGTCAAGGATGTGTCACCGGGCTCGAATGCCTCGTTGCCGGTGGTGCTCACCCGGGTCGGAGAGACGCTCCTCTTCTTCGCCTACACGCCCGCCACGGGCCATGAGCTGTGGAGGAGCGACGGCTCCGCGGCCGGCACGGTGATGGTGAAGGAGATCCGCCCCGGGACGGAGGGGTGTGAATGCAGCGTGCTCGGGGTCTACCAGGGGATGCTCTATTTCCTGGCCCATGATGGCGTGTCCGGCGTGGACCTCTGGCGCAGCGACGGCACCTCCGAGGGCACGGTGAAGGTGCAGGACTGGCCCTACGGCCTGTCCAGCGGCGTCAACCCCGAGCCGGTCCAGATGGGTGGCGTCCTGTACTTCATCCGTTACACCGCGCTGTGGCGCACGGACGGGACGGACGCGGGGACGTGGATGGTGAAGCAGCTCGCCACGGATACGCGCCGTGATGCCTACCAGCTCACCGCAGTGGGGAACCGGCTCTTCTTCCGCTCGTTCGACTACAGCTACGGCTCCGAGCTGTGGACGAGCGACGGCACGCCCGAGGGGACCGCGCAGTTGAAGGACCTCTGGCCCGGCATCTATGGCTCCAAGCCCTCATCGTTCGTGGGCCTGAACGGAAGGGTCTACTTCGCCGCGAACGACGGCATGTCTGGCAACGAGCTGTGGACGAGCGATGGGACGCCCGAGGGCACGGTGAAGGTGAAGGAGCTGGTGCCGGGTTATGGCGGCACCGGGCCCATGTTGCTGACGCGCGTGGGCGGGACGCTCTACTTCGCCGCCACCGACGCTTCAGGCGCCCCCGTGCTGTGGAAGAGCGATGGCACCGAGGCGGGCACCGTGCGCGTCAAGGGACCCATGCCGGGCCTGCTGGGCACCGGAGACCCGATGTCGTTTCTCGCGCTCGAACCCGAAGGCATGTTGCTGTTCGCCGCCGCGGATGCCGCGTCCGGTGTCGAGGTGTGGAGGACGGACGGGACGGAGGCGGGCACCGTGCGAATCACGGACATTGCGCCGGGGCCAGGCTCTTCGCGCCCGCGCATGTTCACGCGCAGCGGCAACCGCATCTTCCTTTCCGCGAATGACGGCTGGACGGGCTTGGAGCCCTGGCTCATCCCCCTGCGGGCGGTGACCGGCCCCGTACCGCCGACCGTCACCTGCCCCGAGGATGTCACCGCCGAGGCCACCGGTGTCGCGGGCGCGGACGTGAGCCTGCCGGAGGCTCGGGCCTCGGACGACACCGCCCCGCCGCAGGTGACGTACAGCCCCGAGTCGGGCAGCACCTTCCCGCCAGGCGACACCCAGGTGTCGGTCACGGCGCAGGATGAGGAGGGGCTCACGGCCACGTGTACCTTCCATGTGCTCGTCCGCGACACCACCGCGCCCCAGCTGACGTGTCCGGAGGACGTCTCCGTCACCGTCGAGGACGAGGCTGGGAACACCGTGGAGTTTCCTCCCGCCATCGCCGTGGATCTCGTCACGGCCTCGCCCGTCCTGACGTACAGCCGGGCTTCGGGCAGCACCTTTCCGCCCGGGACGACGCCCGTCACCGTCACCGCCGAGGACGCCGCGGGCAACCGCGCCACGTGCGACTTCCAGGTGTCGGTGAACGTGAAGCCGTCCCCCTTCGATGCGGGGACGGAGCCGGACGCAGGGATGGAGGTGGACGCAGGGACGAAGCCGGACGCGGGGACGGAGCCGGACGCTGGCCCGCAGACGCCGGACGCAGGGACGGAGTCGGACGCAGGGACGAAGCCAGACGCGGGTGCTCCGCCCATCCCGGACCCAGGGGGCACGGGGTGCGGATGCGCGGCGGGAAGTGGTGCGCCCGTGAGCGCTGTCTGGGGGCTGCTGGGGCTCCTCGGCGCGATGGCGGCCCGGCGGCGCTCCATCTCCTGAGCGCCAGTCGAGTGGTGCGGATCTGGGATGCCCTGGCTCGTTTCGGCCGGGGCATCCCGTGCTCAGGTCGCATGGGAACCCCGGGTTCATCTACAGGCGGAACTCCTTCTCCAGCAGCTCCGCCGCGCGCGCGGCTCCAGCCTCCGCTCGCAGCTCCATCCGAAGGGCCGCGAGCCGGGTAGCAACAGCCGGGTCCTCCGTGAGCTGTAGCAGCGCGGAGCGCAATGCGTCGGGCGTGGCGTCATCCGTGTCGATCCGCCGCGCGATGCCGAGCGCGACGAGCTGGTCGGCATTGGCGAACTGGTCCGTCGCCTGAGGCACGGCAATCATGGGCACCCCGCAGTACAGGCCTTCCTGCGAGCCGCCCATGCCCGCATGGGTGATGAACGCATCGGCCTGTTCGAGCACCGCCAGCTGTGGCACCCAGCGGTGGACCTCCACGTTGTCTGGGATTGTTCCCAGGTCCTCCAGCGCCACGTGCTTGCCGATCTGCAGCACGACGTGCCAGCCGGGAAGCCCTCCAAAGGCAGCGAGGCACGCGCGGTAGAAAGCGGGCTGGCGGGTAAAGGTCGAGCCGAGCGACACCAGCAGCACCTTCCGCGCGCCTGGCGGACGCTGCCACGAGCCCTGTGCCGAGCGATCCCCGAAGCACGGCCCCACGAAGGTAAAGCGCTTGCGGTCCACCCGGTCCGCCTGGGGTTGGAGCGCGCGTGGGATGAGCACCAGCCCGCGCGCAGGCTTCCCGACGAAGAGCATGGCGTCGGTCTCCGCAACGCCGCACTCCTTCAGCCAGGCGGAGTAGCGCTGGTAATGCGCCACGGCGCGCGGCTCGGTGCGCAGCATCTCCACCATTGCGGCCATGTCCTGCTCGTAGCCTTCCCAGACGACGGAGGAGGGTGAGAGCTGGACCGCGGGAATGCCCCAGTTCTCTCCGAGGATTCGCGCCGTGGAACAGCCGATGTCGTAGAGGAAGAGATCCGGCCGGTCGTGCTCGTAGGCCGCGCGCAGCTGCGGAAGCATGGACATGGCGTCATCCAGGAACATGTCCAGCTGTCCCACCAGGTCGTCGGGCCAGCGTGTATCCGGCGCCCCTTCGCGGGGGAGCAGGGAGCGGTAGGGGCGCAGTTCCGCGCCCGTGCGGCTGATGGGCTCGGCGAAGGCCGCGTCGTTGGCGTACGTCACCCGGTGGCCTCGGGACACCAGCTCCCGGATGAGCTCCAGGCTCGGATTGACGTGGCCATGGGCGGGGATGCTGACCATCGCGATGTGGGCACGGCGAGACATGGCACTCTCCTGGCGGAAGTTGGCGAGACGAACCGTCTCGTTTCGACAAGGTCCGCTGGAAGTGGGTGGATGTCAAGACGAGACGGTCCGTCTCGTTTGCGGTAGGCTGGCGGCCGATGGCTGACCCGAAGACCCCGGAACCGTCCCGCCGCAGTGAGCGCTCCCGCCAGGCCATCCTCACGGCCGCCGTCGAGCTCGTTGGGGAGGTGGGCTATGCGCGTTTGACGGTCGAGGCGATCGCGGCGCGCGCGGGGGTGGGCAAGCAGACCATCTACCGGTGGTGGCCCTCCAAGGGGGCGGTGGTGCTGGACGCCTTCGTGGAGCTGAGCGGCGGCAACCAGCCCGCGGCGCTGCCGGACACCGGCAACCTCAAGGCCGACCTGAGGGTGGTGCTGCGCGCCACGGTGCAAGAGCTCACGGATCCGCGCTTCGACCTGCCCTCGCGGGCGCTCACCGCCGAGTCCCAGTCGGACCCCGCGCTGGCCCAGCAGTTCGTGGAGGCCGTGCTGCGACCCCACTTGAGGGCGGTCCAGGAGCGGCTGCGCTCGGCACAGCAAGCAGGCCAGGTCGCGAAGGGGGTGGACCTGGACGTCGCGGTGGAGCTGCTCGTCGGGCCGCTCTTCCATCGGTGGCTGCTTCGCACCGCGCCCCTCACGAGCGCGTACGCAGACACCGTGGTGGACCTGGTCATCGCCGCGCTGCGGCCCCTGCCCAAGGGACGCTAGCGGGACCTGGGGCGGCCTTCCGTGCGAAGCGCTGGCGGTAGTAGCGCGTCCACAGGTTCAGTCCCACCACGCCCACCACCGTGGGCCCCAGGAAGATCGCGAGCTGAAGGCCCTCGACGCCGACGTGCCTGGCGTTCACCACCAGGGTGGCGGTGATGGTGCCGATGCCCGAGGCCACCATGGCGGCCATGTGCTGGAACCACCAGTGCATGCGGTCCTGGGGCGGCCGCATCCAGTACCAGAGCCCGGTCAGCCCGGAGAGGATGCCCACCGGCGCGAAGCCCCACAGCAGCGGCACGCCCATCCGCAGCCCATACGCCTCGGTGAAGAGCCCCATGCACAGCAGCAGCGTGGACAGGCCCACGTCCAGCGGATGCGTGCTCGCCCCGGTGCGCGTCTTCGTCCGGATCACGCGCACGCCCATGGACGCGGAGGCCGCGCTCAGCACCGCGATGTAGATGAAGAAGAGGTCCATGGGCTGCTCGCCCGGTGCCTGGACGAAGCGCCAGCCGGAGATGGCCAGCGCGGAGATGGCCGCGGAGATCATGGCGCCCACGTAGGCCCAGCCCACGCGGCGGTGCAGGGCGCCTCCCTTGCGCGCCACCAGGGGCAGCCAGAGCGTGACGGACGCGACGACTCCCGAAGCGATATGGAGCCAGCGGGCGAGCAGATAGAACGACACGGGTGCCTCCGACGTGCTGCGAGTTCGAGAAGCAAGGTACGCGTCGGCGCGTGTGCCTCCATCTGGCGGAAGTCATACGGCCCGCATGTGACTTCCGGCACATGGCCCCTGCGTCCCGGGTGGCCTAGGGTCCTCCGCCATGCCCGCGCGGTCTGCCGTGACGAAGCCCGCCACCACCCATCGCATGCTGCTCGTCGCCGGGATGCTGACCTGGGCCGTGGTCGGCTTCGCGCACGTCGAGGACCTGGCGCGTGAGCCCGCGCGATGGATGGCTCCGGACACGCTGCTGTGGGGCCTCGCGCTCCTCACCTTCGGTGGGACCTTCTGGTTCCAGACGCGGGTGCAGGGACGAGGAGAGCTGCCGCTGCTCGTCGCGCAGACGCTCGCGGCGCTCGTCTGTCTCGCCACGGGGGAGAGCGGGCTGGACGGCGCGCTGCTCGCCATCACCGCCGGGCAGGTGCCGGAGATCCTCTCCCAGCGCAGGGCGCTGACATGGGTGGGGGCCCAGGTCCTGGGCATGCTCGTCGTGTTCGCGGTCCAGCACCCGCTTTTCCAGGCCCTGGTGCAGACGCTCCTCTACACCGGCTTCCAGGGCTTCACGTTCGGCACCTCGCTGGTGATGGTCCGGGAGGCCGAGGCCCGCCGCGAGCTGGCCCGGGTCCACGCGGAGCTCCAGGCCACCCAGGTGCTGCTCGCCACGCGTGAGCGCGAGGGCGAGCGGCTGCGCATCGCCCGCGAGCTTCACGACTCCGTGGGGCACCACCTCACCGCGCTCAGCCTCAACCTGGAGGCCGCCGCGTACACCGCGAAGGATACGGCCGCCGCCGAACACCTGCGCCGCGCGCGCGAGACCGCCCGCACGCTCCTGTCCGAGGTGCGGCGCACGGTGACGGAGCTGCGCGAGGCGCCCATGCCGCTCCTGCCTTCGCTGCGCGCGCTCGCGGAGGGAGCCCCTGGACTCTCCGTCCACCTGGACGTCCCCGGCGAGCTGGCTCTGGAGTCCACCGAAGCGGCGCACTCGCTGTTCCGCTGCGTGCAGGAGGTCCTCACCAATACGCTGCGCCACGCCGGGGCCCGCAACCTGTGGATTGTCATTGCGCCCACGGAGGACGGCGGGGTGCGGGTGCATGCGCGGGATGACGGAAGTGGCGCGGCGGGGGTGACGCCCGGCGCGGGGCTCACCGGCATGCGGGAGCGGTTCACCCGGCTGGGCGGGCGCGTGGAGTGGCGCGCGACGACGGGGCAGGGGCTGGAGTTGGAGGCGTGGCTGCCGGCCACGCAGGAGCGTGGGGTGGGGACATGAACACGGTCCGCCTGGTGCTCGCGGATGATCACGCCCTGGTGCGCCAGGGCTTGCGCAGCCTGCTGGATCTCACGCCCGACCTGCGGGTGGTGGGTGAGGCCTCGGACGGCGAGGAGGCGCTGCGCAAGGTCGCGGAGCTGAACCCGGACGTGGTGCTCCTGGACGTACGCATGCCACGCATGACGGGACTGGAGGCCCTGCGTGCGCTGCGCCTCACGGACGCGGACCGGCGCGTGGTGCTGCTCACGACCTTCGACGAGGACGCCGTCCTCATCGAGGCCCTCCGCCTGGGAGTGCAGGGCTTCCTCCTCAAGGACGTGTCCCTGGAGGAACTGGCGGAGGCCATCCGGCGCGTCGCCTCCGGTCAGACGCTGCTGCCGCCAGGAGTCGCGGAGCGCGTGGCGCGCGGCATGGCGGAGCTGCCTTGCGACTTCCCCCACGCGGACCTGCCAGAGGGGCTCACCCGCCGCGAGGTGGAGGTGCTGCGCCTCATCGCGCGGGGGCTGAGCAACCGGGAGATCGCCGACGCGCTGGGGACGGCGGAGGGGACGGTGAAGAACCAGACCTCCAGCATCCTCTCCAAGCTGGGCGTGAGGGACCGCACCCGCGCCGTGCTCCGCGCCATGGAGCTGGGCTGCCTCTAGGCGCGGAGCGGTGGGCGGGGCACGGCGCCGAGGAGTCGGCCGGCACCACGCAGATGAAGAGATGGCCCACGGCCTCACCGTCGTGGCCTGCCCCTCGTAGGTCTTCTTGTTCGTGCTGTTGGCTGAAAATGAGGCAGCCCGCACCCACCGCCAGCAAGGGGCATGTCTGGACTTTCGAACCGCGTCCGTCGAGAGCGGCCGGTCCTGGACATGGAGTCTGTCCAACCCCAGACATCACGATGTGAGGAGGCAAGCAGCCAGGGCACGTGGAAGTCCGGTCCTGGATGGGCGGCCATTCCCGTGGGGGCATTGGGAGGGTCCGCTTGCGCCCATACCCTTTCAGGCCACATCGACCTGAAGCGAGGACCCCCGATGTCAAACCCCCGCTGCTCGTGCCGCTCTCGTTGGATCCGTCTCCCGGTCTTGGTGCTTTCGCTGCTGCTGTGCAGTGCATGTGAGGCCGTGGGCCGGATCGAGTCCCCTGAAGTGCAGGCGCTTCCCATGGAGCCTGCTTCTGCCCCCGAAGAAGATGCGCTCCCCGCGACGCCCCCCACGCTGCCTCCGACTCCCGCGGGGCTCCGGCCCGTCGCGGTCTGGGAGGGGATGTTCGTGGAGGAGTGGGGCCGCGAGCACATGCAGACCTTCCTGCCCTGGAGCAACTCACGCGACAGCTGGGACTTCTACAACCTCGCCTACGGCCTGGACGCCAACACCGCGATGTACCGGGCCACCGGGAAGCGGGCGTACCTGGACCGGGCCCTGCTCTACGTCAACAACCTGGTGGCCTCCGCCCGCGTCTCCTCGGCGCTTCCCCAAAGCCAGTTCAAGGACGGATACCTGGGCTGGTCCTCGACCCTGACGTCCCCCGCCGGGCAGGAGGTGCCGCTCTATGAGAGCTATTGCTGGCGCTACGTGACGCGCATGCTGCGCATCATCCGCGAGACGCCGGACCTCTACGGCTCCAGCAACTACCGCAGACAGTACGACCGGCTGCTGGCGTTCACGGAGCGGAACATCTTCGACAAGTGGTTCCTGCGCGGGGCGAACGACTTCGTCTACCGCAACCGCACGCACATGGCCGCGCACTGGGCCTTCATCGCCATGGACCTGTCGCGGATGACCACCGACCCGGAGCGGAAGGCCCGCTACCTGGAGGTCTTCAGCAACATCAACCACGGCATGCCGAACTTCCCGTCCTCGCTGCGCGACAAGATCGCGCCCAACCCCGACCACCCGGCGGCCTGGTTCTGGAACGACAAGTGGGACACCAACGCCCAGCCCGGCCAGGACGTGGCGCACGCGAACAACGTGCTGGCCTTCATCGTCGAGGCCCACGACGCGGGCATGGAGTGGACGGACGCGGACATCCGCAGGTTCGTCACGACGCTCAACACCGTCATCTGGCCCTCGCCCAAGGTGTATGCGGAGTTCGTGGACGGCACCGGGCCGGGGGATGGCTGGTTCAACGACGGGCTGATGAAGCTGGGCCGTTACGACGTCAACCTCCAGCGCCGGCTGGAGCAGCACCGCGTGGGCCAGAACAGTCAGTTCTTCGCCAACGGCGCGCTCAACGTGCGGATGCTGTCCGAACAGGCTTTGCAGTAGGTGGGGGAGGGGGGGCCCCGTCCTCGGACAGAGGACGGGGCGCGGTTTCGGCACCGTCAGCGGACCGTGGGGGCCGCCGGGAACATGCGGACCAGCAGGGCCGCCAGCGCGGAAGCCGTCGCCAGCAGCGTCACGCCCACCCAGCCCCAGTGGGCCAGGACCAGGCTGCCGCTCGCCGCGCCCACGGACATGCCGATGAACACGCCGGCGAACAGCAGGGCGTTGAGGCGGCTGCGTGCGGCGGGCTCGATGCCGAAGACGAGCGTCTGGTGCGCCACGAGCGTCACCTGCGCGCCCAGGTCGAAGCCAATCGCGCTGGCGCCAATCAGCCACAGCCGGTGATGGGGCTCGAGCCACGGCGCCGCGAACATCGTGGCGAAGGAGAGGACGGTCAGTCCGGCGCCCAGGCGCGTGACGACCTCCGGCCCGTAGCGATCCGCGATGCGGCCCGCCACCGGAGCGCCCAACGCCCCCGCCGCGCCCGCCAGACCGAAGGCACCCGCGGCCGCGCTCCCCAGGTGGAACGGGGCGCCATGCAGCATCACGGCGAGGGTGGACCAGAACGCGCTGAAGCCAATGGAGATGAGTCCCTGGGCCAGCGCCGCCCGGCGCAGGGCGCCATGCTTGCGCCACAGGCCCGCCAGGGAGCCGAGCAGGGCGCCGTAGGAGAGCGTGTTGGTCGGATGGAAGCGGGGCAGGCCGCGCCAGGCCGCCACGCCGACGAAGGCCACGCTGGCGGCGGCGACCATGAACATGGCGCGCCATCCGAAGCGCTCGGCCACCACGCCGCTGATGACGCGGGACAGGAGGATGCCGAGCAGCAGGCCCGTCATCACCGTGCCCACCACCTTGCCGCGCTCATGCTCGGAGGCCAGGGTCGCGGCGGCCGGCACGATGTCCTGCGCCACGGTCGCCGTCAGGCCCACGGTGAAGCTGACCACCAGCAGCAGCTGGATGTCCGGAGCCAGTCCGCCCAGCAGCAGGGCCACGCTCAGCAGCGCGGCCTTGATGAGGATGATGCGGCGCCGGTCGAAGCGGTCACCCAGCGGCGTCAGCAGCAGGATGCCCAGCGCGTAGCCCAGCTGCGTGAGCATGGGCACCAGACCCACCGCGGTGTCGGAGGCGCCGAGCGTGGCCCCCATCACCCCCAGCATTGGCTGGCTGTAATAGATCGCCGCCACCGACAGGCCGGCGCTCGCGGCCAGCAGCAGGCGCAGACCGTGCGACAGGGAGTTGCTGGCGGCGGGAGCCGGTGAGGGGAGGGAGCCGTTTCCGGCGGTTCCATGTACGGCGCGAATGAAGGACATGAGGGTCACCTCGGGTGATGCGCGATGAGGTGACAGTGCGCCAGAGCGGGAGGGGACGGTAGACGCCTGCTCCGTACAGCGGTTATACGCGTTGCGTATCACCATGCCCAACCTCTCGAAGCCTGCCCGTCGGCGCGGGTCGCCGCCGAAGATTCCCACGTCCGCCAGCGCCGACCGGCTGGAGCTGATGCAGACGTTCATCCGCATCGTGGACGCCGGGAGCCTGTCCTCCGCCGCCGCGCAGCTGGGCACCACGCAGCCGACGGTGAGCCGCCGGCTCCAGGCGCTGGAGCGTTCACTGGGGCTGCGGCTGCTCCAGCGCTCCACCCACGCGATGAAGCTCACCGAGGATGGGACGCGCTGCTACGAACGGGCGAAGGAGCTGCTGGCCAGCTGGGACATGTTCGAGTCCGACCTGCGCGGCGCGAGCGACGAACCCGAGGGCACCCTGCGCGTCGTGGTGCCTCACGCCTTCGGTCAGGAACTGCTGGTGGACCCGCTGACGGAATACCTGGGCCGCTACCCGCGGGTCTCCGTCGAATGGCTGCTGCATGACCGGGCCGTGGAATTCATCGCGGACGGCATCGATTGCGCGCTCCACGTCGGCGAGGTGAAGGACCCCAGCGTGGTGGCGATCCGCGTGGCGGAGGTGCCTCGCATCGTCGTGGCCGCGCCCTCGGTGCTGACAGGGGGACGCGTACCGGTGCATCCCGACGAGCTCGCGAGGCTGCCCTGGCTGTCCCTGCGCACGTTCTATCGCAACGAAATCGCGCTGACCCATGTGGCCACCGGTGAGGTCCAGCCCATCGTCTTCCAGCCACGCGTGAGCACGGACAGCCTCTACGCCATGCGCAGCGCCGCGGTGAACGGCCTGGGCGTCTGCGTGGGCTCGTCCTGGGTGCTCCGGGAGGACCTCCAGCGCGGCCGGCTCGTGCACCTGGTGCCGCGATGGCAGGCGGCGCCCCTGCCCATGTACCTGCTCTATCCCGCCGCGCGCTTCCATCCGGCGAGGCTTCGCAGGTTCGTGGAGTGGATGCGGGAGAGGATTCCGGCGGCCCTGGCGGTGGCCACTCGCGCGGGATGATGCGGCGTCTATCTGGCGGTGGGCACGAGGCCGTAGAGGGTGGTGACCTCCTGGGAGCGCGCGGCGTGCAGGGGGTCCGCCTTGTCCTTCGCCTTGGAGTGCCGTGCCGGGGTGGACTTCCGCCATGCCACCGTCAGGCCGCAGCGCTCGAACTGCTCATCGATCCACCCGGCCGGACGCAGGCCCAGCAGCACCGCCAGGTCCGAGAGGATCAGCAATCCCTCTCCCCCCGGGTTCAGCGCGGCGGGGAGCCCTTCCAGGAAGCGGCGCAGGAACTGGCTGTCCTCGTCGAACACCGCGCGGTCCACCCGGTTCTTGGGCGGCTCGGGAATCCACGGCGGGTTGCAGACGACGAGGTCCGCCTTTCCTTCCGGGAACAGGTCCGCCTCCGTCACCTGGAAGCGCTGCGAGAGGCCAAGCCGCTCCGCGTTCTCCCGTGCGCACGCCACCGCGCGGGAGTCGCAGTCCGTGGCCTGCGCGAACGCCGCTCCGCGCTGCAGCAGCAGGAAGGACAGCACGCCGGTGCCGGTGCCCACGTCGAACACGCGCTTGCCCTTCACGTCCGACACGGCCGCCAGCAGCTCCACGTAGTCCGTGCGCGTGGGCAGGTAGACGCCGTAATGCGGATGGAGCAGCCCCTTCAGCCCCGGGACCTCCAGGCCCTTGCGCCGCCACTCCGCGGCCCCGAGCATGCCGAGCAGCTGCTTGAGAGGCACGACGGTGAAGTCCTCCGTGGGCTCGCCCCAGACCTGCCGGCACGCCTCCGCGACGTCCGGCGCGCGCGCGAGGTCCAGGCGGTAGCCTCGGTCCAGCGCGACGACGATGCGCGACAGCGTCGCATGCTCCAGCTGCCGCGCGCGGCGTTCGGCCCGGAATGCCTCCAGCGGTGAGCGGGCCTGCCAGGGCCGTTCGAGCCGCCGGCCCAACGCGCCCAGCAGCTGCTTCGCGTTGTGGAAGTCGCCGGAATAGCGCAGGAACTCGCCCCGGCGGACGCGCTTGAGCGCGGTGTCGGCGCTGAGGCCGTCGTCCACGGCCGACAGGCGAGTGGGCGCGGGCTCGTCACTCTCCGAATGCCAGATGAACGCGGCTTCGGGCGGAAACTCGAAAGGCGAGGCGGTGGGGCGGCGGGGGCGATCCATGCCCCTGGGGTAGCACGGTCAGGACTCACGGCACAGCCGGTCCACGAACTTCAGCATCGTCGGCAGGCGCGAACCCCCGTGCATCCGCCGGATGTGCTCCGCGGCGGTCGCGGTCTCCATTCCAATGGCCGTGACGAGCAGGGGACGCAGGCTCCCTCCCCGCACGATGGGCAGTGCGGGCCCGGTGGTGACATAGGGCGTCTTGGCCACGCCGATGACGGGCACCGTGCGACAGAGCGCCTCGTACAGGTGCGCTCCCAGTCCGGGTACGTTCTCCCCCAGCCACACGTAGCCGTCCACGACGATGGCCTCCAGCGGCTCCTGCACGTCGGCGAGCACCCGCAGCAGGTGCGGCAGCTCGCGGCGGTAGAACTGACCGGGCTCGTAGGGGGCCGCGATGGGGCCCCGGTCCACCAGGTGCCCGGCCTCCTTCGCGTCCGTCCACCCGCGGAAGAGGACGCACGCGGCCACGGTGACGTCGGGGCGGTAGTCCACGTCCACGCAGGCGAGCATCCGGTTCTCCTTGGGCGACCCCAAGCTACAGCTGATCCACCGGACACTGGAGTCCTCAAATCAAGGTTGGGTATTTCTTGATTTGGAGCTTTTGCTGTTAGTGCAAATTCCTTGCCGGAGGGGTCCAGATGATGAGGCGTGCGGTGGTGTTTCAGGCGGTGTGTCTGTTGGGAGGCGCGGGGACGGCCGGGGCGGTGACGCCCACGAACGTGACGAAGGTGGCGCGGGTGACGGGCGCCACGCCAGCGGGTGAAACGTTGCCCAACCCGAACCAGACGCACACGAACTACGAGGTGTATGGCACGGACCTGGGCATCGTCTGGGACAAGGGCGGCGGTGAGGTGTTCGTCCTGTTCGGAGACACCTTCGGTGCGGGCTGGTGCGGCAACGGCGGGTGTGGCGGCGGCTGGCGCAGCAACGTGCTGGCGCGCTCGGCGGACACCACGCTGTCCAACGGCCTGTCCTTCACCACGATGATCCAGGACCGCACCCGCCACGCGAAGGAGGTGCTGGCGTCCCGGAAGGTGGACAACGACGAGATGACCGTCATCCCCACCGCGGGCGTCAGCGTGGGGACGCGCCACTTCATCCACTACATGTCCGTGAAGCACTGGGGTGACCCGGGGCAGTGGACCACCAGTTACTCGGGCATCGCGTACTCGGATGACAACGGACAGAATTGGGTGAAGCACCCGTCGGCGCGCTGGGTGAACAACGCGTCCTTCACGAATCCGTTCCAGATGGGCGCCTTCGTGAAGAACGGCGGCTTCGTCTACCTGTACGCCACGCCCAACGGGCGCTTTGGCAACGTGCATCTGGCGCGTGTGCCGGAGGGCGCGCTGCTGGACATCAACGCGTACCGGTATTGGGACGGCAACGGCTGGTCCGCGTCCCAGGCAGCGGCGCGCCCGGTGGTCATCGGCATCGCGGGGGAGTTGTCCGTCGCCTACAACGCCGCGCTGGGCCGCTTCCTGATGACGTATCTCAACGAGCACCGGCAGGCCGTGGTGATGCGCGACGCGGGCACGCCCACCGGGCCGTGGAGCGGGGAGAAGCTGCTGGCCACCGGCGCCGCCTTCCCCGGTGTCTACAACGGCTTCATCCACCCGTGGGGCAACAGCGCCAGCGAGCTGTACTTCATCACCTCGCAGTGGACGCCCTACAACACGTTCCTGCTGCGCGCGACGCTCACGGCCGACGCGGAAGGCAACAACCTGCTGTCCGAGCCGGGCTTCGAGACGCAGGCCGCGACGCCGACGATGGCGCCCTGGTACCTGGCTGGCGCGGGTGGCATCGACCGGGCGATGGGCAACGCGCGCTCCGGCCAGGACAACGGCTACGTGCGCGCGTCCAGTGGATGGAACGCGCTCAAGCAGAGCGTCGTGGTGCAGCCGTACACGGACTACACGCTCAAGGGCTGGCTGCGCTCGTCGTCCAACACCACCCGGGGCTACTTCGGCGCTCGCGCCGCGGGCAATGGCCCCATCCTGGGAGAGACGCAGTACGGCTCGCTGCCCTCCTGGGCGGAGCGCACCGTCACGTTCAACTCCGGCGCGAACACCGTCGTGGAGGTGTACAGCGGCGTGTGGGCGGACGCGGGCGACACCTGGGCTCAGCTGGACGGCGTGAGCCTTACGCGGGGCGCGAACCTGGTGGCTCAGGGTGGCTTCGAACAGCAGTTGTCCACCACCGCGACCTCGCCCTGGTACGTGCAGGGCAATGGCGGCGTCGACCGGGGATTGGGCTTCGCGCGCACCGGCGCCAACAACGGCTTCGTGCGCAACAACACCGGCTGGAACGCCCTCAAGCAGGAGGTCGCGGTGACGCCCAACACCGTCTACACGCTGACCGGTTGGGTGAAGACGTCCTCCAACCAGAATGACGGCTACTTCGGCGCGCGCATGCTCAACGGCGGTCCCGTCCTCAACGAGGTGCACCTGACGCAGCCGTTGGGCGGCTACACGCTCCAGTCCGTCACCTTCAACTCCGGCGCCAACCACAGCGTGGAGGTGTACGCCGGAACCTGGGCGAACGCGGGCGACACCTGGCTGCAGGTGGACGACGTGGCCGTGGTCCGCGACTGAAGCCTCGGGATGCAGGGCACCTCCGTGCCCTGCATCAGCTGGGGCGCTTCCGGACGCTCAACCCTCGGCGGTCTGGGGCTGCTCGCCGTCCGGGCGACCCTCGCGACACACCTGGGGGGCTTCGTCGGTGGACATCACCGAGGTCGTGGGCTCGGAGCCCACGCCGACCGTTTCGACGCAGCGGTAGTTCGCCGCACCGCAGTTCGTGTCCTCGCCGTTGACGCTGCAGGCGGTCTCGCAGAGCGGGAACCTCTGCGCGCAGACGATGCTGCACGGGGTCTCCGCGGCGAGGGCCGGCGCGGAGGTGAGCAGGAGGAGGGCAGCGGCGAACGGGGCGGGGATGCGCATGCGGAGCTCCGGGGGAGAAGGGGGAGTGTGGATGCTCGCCCCGGACATGCCGCGTGGGGAATCGTGGCAATCCGCTACTCGGCGGAAGCGCGGACGAAGAGCGCCTTGCCCGTTCGAATCGTGCACTTCACGTCCGCGAACCGCCGGACATCCGTGGAGGGATCTCCGTTGAGCACCACGAGGTCGGCGTCGAAGCCCGGCTTGACGAGGCCCCGGCGCTCGGAGGCGCTCCAGCGCGCAGCGGGGGCGGAGGTCAACGATGCGAGGATCTGCATCGGGGTCAGCCCCGCGTGGGCCATGAGGACGTACTCCTGCGTCGGATCCAGGTCCGTCATGTAACCGACGTCGGTGCCGAACAGGACCTGGCCGCCCGCGCTGGAGAACGCCGCGAGCTGCCGTTCGGCACCCCCCACGAGGCGGTCGCGCACGTCCGTGGGCACGTCCGCCTTGGCTAGCTCGTACCCCCAGAGCTGCAATGTCGGCACCAGGGAGACGTGGCGCGCGACCATCTGGCCGACGAGCTCCTCGCTCCACCCGGTCTTCGGTGAATCGATGGTCGTATGCACGACGACGTCGACGCCAGCCTGCACGGCCGCGCTCACGCCTTCGGGGTCGGTGGGATGCACCATGACCAGACCCCCTCGCTGGTGGGTTTCATCCGCCGCGGCGCGAGCGACGTCCTCCGCCATGCGCCGGATCTCCCCCCCTCCCTGGGGCGTGGCGACGAACAGCTTGGTCCCCTTCGCGCCGCCCTCGGCATTCGTGCGGACGACGGCGCGGGCCTCCTCCGCCGACGCGGGTTGCGGAAGCTGCGCCAGCAGCTCGGGCGGCAGGTCCCGCAGGTAGAAGGGAATGCCGTTCCGCGGATACATCGGGGACCCAACGGTGAGGATCGCCGGCCCCTGCAGCTCGCCTCGCTCGATGCGCTGGCGAAGGGCCTCGGTGTTCGTGGGGTCGGAGCCGGTGTCGACGACCGTCGTGAAGCCAAAGCGCGTGGTCATCCCGCTGAGCGGTGGCTGAAGCTCGTCGCGCGGACGGCTGACGGCTCCGGCGAACGCGGCATCCGTGAAGTGGACGTGGCTGTTCTGGAACCCCGCGGTGATCACCCCACCGCTGCATGCATCCTCGAGCCGCACTCCGGGAGGCGGAGCAACCGGCGCGGAACCCATGGCTTCGATTTTCCCGCCGCTCACGACCACCCAGGCGTTGTCCAACGGGGGCGCGTCCGGAGCGACATAGAGCCGCGTGCTCGTGAGGAGATAGCGATCCGTGGGAGCCGGACGCTGGCTGGACGCGCAGCCCGCGGTGGCCAGGGAGAGAATCAGAGTGACCCGTTTCATGTTGTTCACCTCGCTGATCCGAACCGTGCTCCCAAGCGCGGAGCCCGTCAAACGGTCGATGGATTGGACCGGCGCCTGATATGACTTCAGCCATGTCCTTGAAGCACGTCGCGCCCCTCGTCGCGCTCCTGCTGTCCGTGCCTGGCGACGCGCCCCGGGCGGCGGCTCCGGTGGCCTCCAGCTGCGCCCAGGCGCCCTTGTTCCAGCGCTACGCGCGCAACGGCATGGTGGAGTCCCTGCCTGGAAACAAGGTGCGCCTGACTGCGGTGGCGGACGTCCACAGCGCGGACTGCGGCACCCCCGACTGCTACTTCACGAAGGTGCGGGCGGTGTTCCACTTCGCGGAAGGCAAGGGCTGCCGCGTGCGCGAAGTGGAGGTCTCCACGGAGGATGGCGGCTGCATCCCGGAGGGCGACCGTGCTCCGCCGAAGCGGGAGGCCTTCTTCCCGAAGGGGCCCGCGGACGTGGCCGACCCGGCGTTGGCGCAACTCACCCTGCGCACGCGCAAGGCGGACCGCGCGCTCGTCCTCCTCCCGAAGAACCTCTTCTACTTCGAGGACGTGAAGGCGGGCGCTCCGCTCCACACGACGCTGCCCACCGGCGAGGAGGGAGAGGCCGCCTGCTGCTGGGGTGCCTCCATCGCGGAGTCGCACTTCCGCGACTGACGAAGGCAGGAAAAGATGGGCGCCACCTCGGGCCTGTCTACCCGAGCAGCCGTCCCAAGGCCTTCCGCAGCTTCCCATAGGCCTGGGCGCTCCCGCTGCATGCCAGCTTCTCATCCAGGGGCATCTCGCCCATCGTCCGTGTCTGCCCCGCGGGGATGAAGACGGGCTCCCAGTGCAGGCCCGTGCCCTTCTGCATGGGGGCGATGCTGCCCTCGATGCGTCCCTCGAAGACCTGGAGCTTCTGGCCGTCGCAATAGCAGACGCGCTGGATCACATGGGCGGCGCGCGAGGCCCCTGGGGGGATCAAGGTGCAGAGGTCTCCCTGGAGGGCATTCCAGAACGGCTTCACCAGGGGGCCCGGCAGCTGCTTGAAATGGTCGATGTAGAGCCCGCCGTGTTCCACGAAGAGGTGGACCGGTGTCCTCCTGTACGCCTCGAAGGCCTTCTCGCGGACGACGAAGTCCAGGTCGTGGGAAAGCACCTCCGGGACTTCCTGTTTCAGGAGCCGCGGAGGCGTCCTGCTGCGGTGGAAGAAGCGCTTCACGGCCTCGAACTTCTCCGCGTTCGACGTGCTGAAGTAGACGGGGGGCATCCTTCCCTCACGCATGCAATTGGTTGAGCAGCTCGGCGACGCTCGCGGACTTGTCGCTTGCATCCAGCTCGATGACGTCGATGTTCCATTCCTCGAGCAGCCGTGGCTGGACGCGGCCCGCGCCAAAGGTGACCCAATAGGACTTCAGCGGGGCGGAGGTCGGGCTCGCGCCGGTTCCTTTCCGGCTCTCCTTCCGGAGCCGATCCATCCGGTGCCAGATGTACCGGATGTTGGGGTCGCTGAAGCTGTAGCCCACGAAGAGGAACACGTTGCCCAGCAGGTCGCTGCGCAACCGTTGATCCGGCGCGGCCTCCAACCGGTGGCGGTCGAAGAACTGGCTTTCCGTCAGGACGATCGTCTCGGGGTGCGCGAGGTCGCCGTGGAACTTGATGACGCTGCAGGCGGTCGGGTCCACGGGCTTCATGAAGTCCTCGAGCCGGGTCAGCGTGAGGACCTTCCGCTTCTTGTTCCGGTCGCGCAGGGCTCTCTCGATATGGTGCTCGAAGTTCGTCGTGTAGAGGGTCCGGAAGTCACAGCCCGCGAGCGCCTGGTGCTGGATGGACGTGCGCCGTTGCTTGTCGACGTCGCGGTGGTGGAAGCGCTCCCGCATCTCTTGGATGAAGCCCATCAGCCGCTCCGGATGCTCGAGCTCGAAGTAGCCGGCGAGTTGCTGCGCGTTGCCGTGGACCTCGAAGAGCTCCGGAGGGTCGAACCCCAGGTTGCCTCCCATCCACCGCATGAGTCCGCTCCAGGTGGGCAGCCGGAGCGGCGCGGAGAAGCCCGCCCCGAGGAAGGGAATCAGCCGGTGCTCCTGATAGGCCTTCTGGAGCCGGGGCAGCGCCTTCGTGAGCGTCAGCACGGTCATGGCCCGCATCCAACTCCATCCCTGGACCCGGCACCATCACCGCCTCAACGCGCGTCTCCCACGAGCACCCACGCGGCCCACACGCTGGCGGGTTCCTGCCGCTCGCGGGCCAGGCGCCGCGCGACCGTGAGTGCCCGCGCCTTCCGCAAGGCGGGCGGCGTCTCCAAAGGCTCGCGATATGCGCGATAGAAGTCCACGAGGAACCGGGTCGTGGCCTCGTCCTCCGCGACCTTCCAGCGGGTGGCGAGGACCGCGCTGGCGCCCGCGATGAGGAAGGCCCGCGTGAAGTCCAGGCGCTCGTCGCTCAGCGCCGCTTCACCCCGGGCCGTGTCACATGCCGCCAGCGTGACGAGCGTGGCCCTCTGGAGGGGCAGGGTGGCGATCTCCGCGGGTCTCAGCCGGCCATCGTGGGCCTCGGAGGGTTCGAGCTCCAGGTCGGCGCGGGCGATGTGCACTCGCCCGCCTGGAACCCCCAGGGCGGCACGCTCTGGCATACCTGGCGGATCTTCCCCGGTAGCCTCTTAAGGATTCCTGGTTAATGCAGTTTGTCTGACTAGTATTGACATTCGTGTTTGTGTGCTCGCAATGTCCATGGCCTCGCGTCCATGACTGGGGAGCACACCATGCCGAAGTCGAAGCAACTCGCGTCCTGCCTTGCCCTCGCGCTGGCCACGGTCTCGCCAGTGGCCCTTGCCGACTCCGCGATCTACGGCGGCGGCCCGTTCTATTCCGGCGGCACCGCGGTGATGAACGACCTGCGCGGCTCGGGCTTCACCACCGTGATCCTCTGGAGCTTCCACATCGAGGACAACGGCGACCTCGTCTACAACGACATCCCGGTCGTCAGGAACGGCGCCTATATCGGCGACCCGGCCTGGCCCACGCGGCTGGCCACGCTCAAGACGGCGCCGACCTCGGTCAATCGCATCGAGGTGTCCATTGGCGCCTGGAGCGTCCCCGACTTCGAGCGCATGGCCCGGCTGGTCAACGGCACCGCCGCCGGCTGCGGCAGCACGCTCGTCTGCGGCACCGGCACCAACAGCATCCTCTACCGCAACTTCCAGGCGCTGAAGGCCGCCACCGGCGCCAACGCGGTCAACTTCGACGACGAGAGCGCCTACGACCTCGCTCCCACCACGCAGTTCGGGCAGATGCTCATTGGCCAGGGCTTCAAGATCACCTTCGCGCCCTACACCCAGCAGACCTTCTGGCGGAACCTCAAGGACAACCTCGGCGCCGCGGTCGACGGCATCTACCTGCAGGTCTACGACGGCGGCGCTGGCAACAACCCCGCGAGCTGGAACACCGCGATGGGCATGACCGTCGACCCGGGCCTGTGGTCTCGCCACGGCACCAACTGCGCCAGCGGCGACAGTCCGGCCTCGGTGCAGAGCCGGATGAGCACCTGGAAGAGCAGCGCTGGCATCAACGGCGGCTTCATGTGGCTGTATGACGACATCCAGAAGTGCGTGGCGCAGGGCACGAGCGCGCAGTACGCGGCGGCCATCAACACTGCGGTCAGCGGCAACACCCCTCCCGTGGCCAACTTCGGCGTCACCGTGAGCGGACTCACCGCGACCTTCAGTGACGCCTCCAGCGACAGCGACGGCACCATCACCTCACGCAACTGGAGCTTCGGCGACGGCAGCGGCTCGACCGCGACGAATCCCAGTCGTGTCTATGCCAGCGCTGGCAATTACAACGTCAGCCTGACCGTGACGGACAACGGTGGCGCCAGCAATACCAAGACCCAGGCCGTCTCGGTCGGCTCGGGCTACGCCAACCTGGCGCTCAACAAACCGGCGACCGGCTCCACCGCCTGCAACAGCAGCGAAACGCCCGCCAAGGCGGTCAACGGGAGCGTCTCCGGTGGCACCACCGACAAGTTCTGCTCGTTGGTGTCGGGCGCCTGGATGCAGGTGGATCTCGGCTCGGCGCAGACGGTCAGCAGCTTCACGGTCCAGCATGCCGGCGCGGGCGGCGAAGCGAGCACCTGGAACACCCGGGCCTTCACCCTCCAGACCTCCACCAACGGCACCAGCTGGAGCACCCCGGTGACGGTGACCAACAACACCGCCAACACCTCCACCCACGCCATCAGCGCCACGTCCGCGCGCTACGTCCGGCTCAACATCACGACCCCCAGCCAGAACGGTGACCCGGCGACGCGCATCTACGAACTCGAGGTTCGCTGACAGACCCTTCCCATGCCCGGGACGGGACGGAATCTCGACAACTGGTAAAAGCTGATAAATAGGACTTCCGAGTCTTAGCAAACTCGGAGGTCCATCGATGAAGAACCCCTCGTTGTTTTCCGCCGTCGTCCTCGCCGCGCTCGCGGCGGGTTGTGGTGAAGAGCGTTCCGACGCCCCCCTCGTGGACGAGGCCCCGGTGGGCACGTCCAGCGGGGCGCTCGCGTGCACCACGCGCATCACCTACGGGGACCGGTGGATCCACCCCGGGCACCCGGAGCAGCACGACACCGCGAGCGGTCTGGTGACCTGGGACGGCAGCTGCGTCAACGAAGGCAGCAACTCCTACGCCGTGTTGTCGAACGGCTGGAAGCCGTACTTCACCGGGCCCAACGCCTGTGTGCTGGCGCTCGACACGGACTGTTCCGGCGCCACGACCTGCGCGACGCGCGTCACCTACGGTCCGGCGTGGTTGCACCCCGCGGGACACGCGGCCCAGTACGACGACGTGGGCGGCCGCGTGACGTGGGACCGGGGCTGCACCAATGCCTCTCCCAACTCGTACACGGTGCTGTCGAACGACTGGTCGCCGTACTTCAGCGGCACCAACGCGTGCGGCATCTCGCTGCGCTACACGGGCTGTGGAGGGCTCTACCAGAACCCCGTGGTGCCCGTGGACTGCGCGGATCCGGGCGTCATCCACGACGGCACGCAGTACGTCGCGGCCTGCACGTCCGGGGGCGCGGCCAACGCGTTCCCGCTGCGGACGTCCAAGGACCTGGTCACCTGGACGGCCGCGGGCAACATCTTCCCCTCCGCGCGCCGGCCGACGTGGGCCACGGGAGACTACTGGGCGCCGGAGCTCCACAAGGTGGGCACGCGGTACATCGCGTACTTCACCGCGCGCCATCAGGACGGGAAGCTGTCCATTGGCGCCGCGACGGCCACCAGCGCGCTGGGGCCCTTCACGGACCTGGGCCATCCCCTGGTGCATGACGCGGGCATGGGGATGATTGACGCCACGTTCTTCTACGACACCGCGGGCGTGCCGTACCTCGTGTGGAAGGCGGACGGGAACGCGGTGGGGCAGCCCACGCCCATCTATGGCCAGACGCTGTCGGCGGATGGGCTGTCGCTCACCGGCACGCGCCGCACGCTGATGAGCAACACGCTCGGCTGGGAGGGCGGCGTCGTCGAGGCGCCGTGGGTCGTCGCGCGGGGCGGCTACTACTATCTCTTCTACAGCGGCAACTCGTACGCCAACAGCACCTACGCCGTGGGAGTGGCCCGGGCCACGAGTCCGCTGGGGCCCTATACGAAGCTGGGCAATCCCATCCTCAAGACGGGCGGCGGTTGGGTGGGGCCCGGCCACAACTCGGTGGTCACCGGACCCGGTGGGGACACGGTCATGGTCTACCACGCGTGGAACAGCGCCCACACGGCCCGGGTGATGCTCGTGGATGCGATGACGTGGCCCAACGGCTGGCCCGCGGTTCCGGAAGCTCCGTCCTCCGGTTCGCGGCCCATGCCGTAACGAATTTCTCCAGGTGGGGGACCGGCGGCTTCCGGCCCCTACCTGACGACGCGCGCTGTCACCCGGCATCCGTGATGCGCGCCAGCAGTTCGCTCAACAGCGCGCTTTCGCCTGGGGTCAGGACGGTGAGCCGGTCCAGGGAGGCTCGCAGCGTGGTGGCCGCTGAACGGACCTCCGTATTCGCCGGAGGCGCCGTCTCGCTGGAGATGGCGGCCATGACCGTCTCTCGCGCGGCCTCGGACAGTCCGAGGTCGCGTTGCCCTTCGGGCTGGCGCAGGAGCGTGAGCACGGCGCCGTTGCACATGGACGACACGAGGCCGAGCGCCCGCTCTTCACTGACCCTCAGGCGGCCCGCGAGCGCGATGTTCCGGATGCGGCGCCGCAGGACCTCATTCCCCGTGCTGACCACGGAGGATTGCGGTGCTGGCTCCAGGTCGCTGCACATGAGCGCGAACAGCCCTGGATGGCTGAGTCCAAACGCGACGTGCATGTCCCAGCCCATCCGCAGGTCCTGAAGCGGATCCGGGTGCGGCTTGCGCGCGGCCTTCTTCGCCACGTAGCTCGTCAGCTCGTGCTCGACGACGGCCGACAGGAGCCCGTGCTTGTCGCCGAAGAGCCGGTAGAGCGTGGGTGCCTGCACGCCTGCCGCGGCGGCGACGGCACGCGTGGTCGCTGCGTCGGGTCCTCCAGAGGCGATGAGGTCCGCGGCGGCCGCCAGGATGCGCGCACGCGTATCGGGGCCCTCGGCGTCTTCGGCGGTGACCTTCTCCCGGTCCTTCATGCGCCTGACTTAACACGCGGCTTCCGGAACGGCGGTAACGAACGCTTGATAACGGCGATAGCGGCCGCTACGTTATCGTCGGTATCTTGATTTTGTTTCCGTTGACAGGGAAGAGGGACGCTCGATGATCGTCGTGACCGGAGCAACAGGGCAGCTTGGCCGCCTCATCGTGGAGAAGCTCATCGCCCGCATCCCGGTGGACCGGGTCGCCGTCAGCGTCCGGGACGTCCAGAAGGCCCAGGACCTGGAGGCACGCGGCGTCCGGGTGCGGAGCGGGGACTTCGCGGAGCCGAAGAGCCTCGCGCATGCCTTCGAGGGCGCGACCCAGGTGCTGATGGTCTCGTCGAACGCGGCCGCGCATGGGGGCGATCCCCTGGCCCAGCACCGCTCCGCCATCGACGCCGCGCGGTCCGCCGGCGCGCGGCGCATCATCTACACGAGCCACATGGGCGCGAGCCGTACGTCGGCGTTTCCACCGATGCTCGACCACGCGGCGACGGAGCAGATGCTTGCGGAGTCCGGTGTGGCGTGGACCTCGCTTCGCAATGGCTTCTACGCCTCGAGCGCGGCGTTCCTGCTGGAGCGGGCCCTGTCATCGGGCGTGTTCGAGGCCCCCGCGGACGGGAAGGTCTCCTGGACCACGCACGCGGACCTCGCGGAGGCGGCGGCGGTCATCCTCACGAACGAGGGGCGGTTTGACGGGCCGACGCCGCCGCTCACGGCGTCGCAGGCGCTCGACTTCGGAGAGCTGTGTGACATCGCGTCCGGCATCCTCGGACGTCCCCTCCGTCGAAGCACCGTGTCGGAGGACGAGATGCGCGCGAAGCTCGTGGCGAGCGGCATGCCCGCGCCCGTGGTCGGCATCTCGCTCGGCCTCTACCGCGCGAGCCGCGACGGCGAGTTCGCGGCGGTCGACCCCACGCTGCGGCAGCTGCTCGGGCGTGAGCCGGTGCGCATGCGCGAGCTGCTCGCCGGCAAGCTGCGCTGAGGCTCAGGGCGCGGGGATGAACCGGAGCTCTCCGGGACGCAGCGGCCCCAGGTACTTCAGCCACTTCTCGTACTCGCTGTCGTACGACGCCCGGCGCACGTAGACGTCTCCGAAGTTCCCCGAGGTGGGCGTGGCGCGCAGCCACAGGTCCAGCGCGCCCGTGTCGTCCATCCGCGCCACGCCGACGTCTCCCGGCGACGGCGTTCCCGGCAACGGGGGCAGCGGCTCCACGCCGTCGTCAGGCTTCGTCTGGAGGCTCTGGATGCGGTCTCGAATCGCGTCCAGCACCCAGGGGTCCATGCCCGGCAGGGCGCGCAGGCGGGGCTCCTGGGCCTCCAGCCGCGCGCTCAGCGTGGGGAGCACCTGGGTGCGGAGGGTCTCCACGGCCCGGGCATCCCAGCCCAGGTAGCGGGTGCTGCTCTGGAGCGCCAGCTGCAACCCGCCCAGGTCCTCCAGGGTCGGCAGGTCCTGTCTCCGGGCCAGCCACGTTTCATAGAACGTGCGGAGGAACCACTCCTGGTCATACCGGATGACCGGCACCGTCCTGCCCCATTCCCAGTCCGGCGCGAGCCCCGTCTGCCCCAGGTGCCAGGTGTTGAAGCCGCCCCGCGAGTCGGCGAACTTCGCGAGCTCCGTCCAGCGGGCCTCGGCGTCGGGGCGGGACTCGATGAACTCGCGGCACCGGCGCATGTCCTCGGCCGAAGCGCGCGGATCCGCGGCCACCAGGTCGCACGCCTTGTCCGACGCGCCTCCTTCGACCGCCGCGCGCAGCGCGAGCCGCGCCTCCAGCTCCTGCCGTGCGCGGTGACGCGACGTCGACCACTCGCCCCCCATGATGGCCAGGGCGGCGGTGACGGCGCACGCGACCAGCGCCACCATGGGCAGGCCCATCCCCAGCGGGAGCGAGTCGAACGGGCGGTCCGACAGGAAGCGCCGCCAGCCGACCCAGAGGGTGAGGAGCAGGGGGAGCACCGCGAGCACGAAGGCCAGCCCGTTCAACGCCTGATGCAGCGGCGTGGCGGAGTGCCGGTACGACTCGCTGCTGAAGGCGAGGGTGAAGAAGGTGCCGACCAGCAGCGCCACGCCCAGCCCCAGCTCCACCAGCAGACACACTCCCGCTGCGACCGCGCTCATCCTCGATGCCCCCATCCGTCGCGGTCAGGGCCCCATGCTCCCGGCCGCATGTTTCAGCGTAGTCGAATCCGCGCTCGAACTCGGGTCACCCGCGACGAAATAACGTGTGAGGGCGGTGAGACACCGGCCCGTTTCCCTACCGGGAGAGGACCCATGAGCTGCATTCACTGGCGCTGGCGTGTTGCCACCACACAGCGGGATCTCGATGACGTGGCTCGCATCCGCTGGGCCGTCTTTGGCGGAGAGATGGGATTGCTGCACGCGCAGTGGTCGGTGTCGCGGCGGGAGATGACCTGCATCGACACGCTCGACACCACGGTGCACCTGCTCGTCCATGCCGGCTCGGAGGCCGTGGCGACCATGCGGGTGGCGCTGCCCAACGCGGAGGTGGCGGCGAACCTGGGCGGGACGGTGGGGCTGGAGATGGCTCAGCGGGTGGACCTCTCCAGGGTCATCCAGCCGGGCATGTCGTTCGCGGAGCCCTCGCGCTTCTGCGTGCTGCCGAAGTGGCGCCGCACGGAGGCCGTCACCTGGCTGCAGACGGCCATGTACACGGAGAGCCGGCGGCGCGGGGTGACGCACTGGATTGCGTCCGCGAACCTGGAGACGGACTCGCCCGAGGACGCGCTCCTGTCGTGGCAGGTGGCGGCCAGCCGCGGATGGCTCAGCCCTCGCTGGCGGGTGGACGTGCCCGACCCGTGGCAGGCGCCGGTGCATCCCCGCAACCGCTTCTATACGCCCGAGGAGCGGGCCAGGGCGGAGCAGGGGCAGCTGGACGGACTGCGGCTGCCCCGGTCGCCCTCGCTCTTCGCCAGCACGATGGGGGCTCGCTTCATCTCGGAGCCGCTCTACGACGCGTACTTCCAGTGGTTCACGCTGCCGCTCGTCATGGCGCTGGATGAAATCCCCGCGGACAGCCTGGCGCGCTTCCACGCGCTGGAGTTCGGTGTGAGCCCCGCCGCCTAGGCCGGGGCCGTTCCTTCCTTCCCTTCACCTTCCACACGCAACAACCGGGAGCCCGAAAGGCCCCGGACAGGAGACGTACGTGCAAACCCAGACGGAGCAGCAGACGGCAACGAATTGGCTGGCGGCGCTGGACGAAGAGGCGCGGGGGCTGGTGGCGGCGGTGGATGCGCACCCGGACGCCCGCGGCCTCCTCGACGGCACCCTCGACGTGGAGGGCTACATCCACTACCTCGTCCAGACGTATCACTACGCCCGCTGGAGCACCCCCATCCTCGCCGAGGCGGGCCACCGGCTGAACCGGCTGGGCCGGCACCCGGAGCTGGCGAAGCTGTTGATCCAGAAGGGGGAGGAGGAGCGGGGACACGACATCTGGTTGCTGACGGACCTGAAGAACCTGGGCGTCCCGGAGGCGCAGGTGGAGGCGGCGGCGCACAACCCCGCGGTGGATGCCTACACGGGGTGGAACTTCTTCACGTCGCTCTCGGGCGTGCCGACGGCGGTGCTGGGGACCGCGTACGCGCTGGAGTACCTGTCGCAGACGCGGGCGGGCGTGTGGGCGGAGCGGCTGCTGGAGGTGTCCACCATCCCCAACATCCGCAAGTCCGTCACGTTCCTGCGCAGCCACGGCGCGCTGGACGGGGGCCACGTGGCGGAGATGCAGAAGATCCTGACGCCACTGACGGATCCGGAGGACCAGGAGGCCATCCTCTTCTCCGCCCGGGTCGCCCGGAGCGTCTACCCGCGCATCTTCCGCGAGGACGCCACCGCCGGCCACCCCCACACGAGGTAGAGACAAACACACGCAAGCTGGGAGAGCCTCCCGTTCAAGCCCTGGCCCTACGGGAGGCGTCTTTCCTTGCGTTCGAATTTCTCAGACAGGCTTGTTGAGGCGCGCGGCCTGGTAGATGAGGTCCGCGCGACTGTCGATGCCCAGCCTGTCGAAGATGTTCCGCACGTGGGTCTTCACGGTCAGATGGGTTCGGCCAATCTCACTGGCGATCTGCTCGTTGGTCCAGTTGCGGAGCAGGAACGTCGCGATGGTGACCTGCTGGGGCGTGAGCTTGCTCTTCATCTCCGCGGGGAGCGGGATGGAGTGGGGCGTCTCGTTCAGCAGGAGGGCCCATCGCCGGGGGCCGTCAGCGGTGGGCAGCTCGACGAACCGGCACGTGCGGTTGCCATCGTCATGGTTGAGGACCCATTGGCTCTTGCCGAGCCGCGCGTCCGCGTCCATGCGAATCAAGGCGTCCAACCGCTCCTTGAGGACGAGCGGGAGCCCGGAGGAGTGGAGGTCCGAGCGGGCGAACCACCGATCCAGGAGGGCGACGGCGGAGTCGGAGCGGAGCGCCTCCTCGAAGGAAGACTCCACGATCAGGAAGGCGGAGTCGGTGCGGCGGTAGAGCTCATCGAGGAGGCTGGCACCGGTCATGAGGGTCTGGAAGTCACCGCAGTTGCGCACGGCGTTCACGAGGTGCGGGGCGAAGTTGGAGAGGACGGCGGAGTTGTGGGTGGTGAAGGCGCGTTGCCGGTTCCGGTAGAGCGCGAGGGCGGCGACCAGACCGGGGCGGACGGGGAGGAGCATGGCCATGATGTGTTCCAGGCATGGATCCAGCTCCCGGCTGCGTTGGTAGATGAGCGTTCGCTCATACTCTCCGCGGGTGAGGAGCTGCGTGTCGCGGACGGGCACGTTGGGCCGGGCGAAGATGGGGGCCCGGAGGAAGTCATGGTCAATCAGGCTGGCATACTCATCGAGGATGCGGAGCGGGTGGCCCGGGACGAACCACCGGAAGTCCGCGTTGGGCGCCACGTGCATGAGGCACAGCGCCATGGCGTCGGCCTGGACGAGCTCGAGGAAGGGGGCGCGTACGGCATCGAGGGCCTGGGGGAGGAGCAGCGTGCTGTTGAGGGCCAAGAGGGCCCGGTCCTTGATCCCGTCGGCAGTGCGATTCATGGGACTGAACATCCACCCTCCTGGGGCAACCCTGCGGGTTTGTACGTCGCGACCGCTCATCCATAGCGATGTGCTGAAAACCTGTCCCTCACCCTCAAGAGGTATTGCCCGGCCCCTTCGGTTCGGGCAGGCGCCGCCCCACCGTGGCCTCCGGGAGCCTCCTCCGCGAAGAGCAGGGGGCCGTTGGGCACACTGGACAGGATGGTCCCCCGCGTCGCTTCGCACGCTGCTGGCGCCGAAGCAGGCGGTGTTGCCCAGACCGGTGAAGTGGTCGGGCGCGTCCACCCACGGCGGGGCCCAGTGGGAGACATCCGGGCTCCTGGCCCGTGTTGGCTGACTGTGGATTGGACACGCTCACCGTGCCCAGGGTCGTGCCATCCGACCTCCAGACGTCGATGCGGCCGTGGGTGTTCGCGAAGAAGAACCGGGCGTTCCCCATGGACGTGAACGTCGAGGGAGAACCCGACAGCGTTCCGGGAGTCAGGTCGCGGACGCGGGCCGGTATTTCTTTCGCTTGGGCCTGCTGGAACGACGGGACGGCACACAGCAACGGCAGCAGGGCTATGTCAGCTCGGCGCATGTCTTCTCTGGGGCGAGGACCCAGCGAATCTTGCCACGGCCGGCTGGATCATCTCCAGAGCTGTCATTGCGCTCCAGGATGTCGCGATTGACCCTGCACCGCCCGAGGCCTCCTGCAACGGCCCCGGGCGGAGTGACGCTCACGTCACTGCATGATGGTGACGATCTGCGCCTGGCAGGTGTTCACGTCGATGATGGAGTTGATGGTGTCGACGGCGCAGATGGCGCCGCCATAGGTGCCGTAATAGACCGTCGCGGTGCAGGTCCCGGCGTTGTCGGCGATGTCCACGCGCCAGACACAGGTCTTCGAGGTGGACGGGGCCGACGGGTTGACCGTCCAGTAGTACTGCTGGGAGAACGACGGGGCCGGCGCGGGGGCGTTGATCTGGAACCCGCCCAGGGTGGCGGTGGGCACGGGATAGGGCGAGAACACGCCGTTGAACGTGCCGGTCACGGTCTGGAGGCCCAGGGAGATGGTGGCGCCGCTCTGGTTGGAGACGAAGAAGTTCTCCAGGGCCGGGCCAATGGAGGCGCCGCCCTTCACCTGGGCAATTTCAACCGCGCCCTCGCGAACGCTGACGTACTCGTCGCGCTGGGACAGGTAGTCGGGGAACCCGAGGTCGGCCGGAGCGGCAAAGGCAACCGACGGCGCGAGGGACAACAGGGAGGCGGCCAGGAAACGCTTCACGTTCCTCGTCATGGACTACTCCTGAATTGATTGTGTGGGGTTGGCCGAAGCCGAGGACTTCCTATCACTGGTCTTGATTTAACTGCAAATCAGAACGAGCAAATCAGGTGATTCCTGTGGGCGCGGACGATTGCGTCCGGACGGTGTTGCACATTGCGTTGGAGGCCCGGCTAGGGGTTTTCCACGGGTCTACCCATACACGCCACCTGGGTTCGGCGTGCCCCCGCTCGCCGGGTAGGCAGGCGAGCGGGGGGGAGACGCAATGGGCTCAATCAGCCGCAGGCTTCCGTCAGCTCCCCGATGTCGTTGAGCGACTGAGAGCAAAACAAATACGTGTTGTATTCGTAGTCAAACAACATCATACACTGGTGGGGCAGTTCTTCTCAGACGGAGCACACATGCGCACGCTGCGGAAGTCCCTTCTGGCTGCCCTGGCTGTTGTTTCCCTTTCGCCCGCGGCGGCCCTGGCCGCGAAGCCCCAGTGTGAAGACATCTGTTATGAAAGGCCCTGCAGCATGGTCTGTGATGTCTGGGGACGCACGACCACGTGCGCCGAGAACGCGATGTTCTGGGGCTGCGTGGATGGCATTGGCGGCTCCAGCGACTCCTCCGCCCCGGCGACCCCGGAAGCGGTCCAGCAGGCCGATGCCTCCGCGCAGGTGTGCAGCGAGCAGAACCCGGCCGCTGAGCAGTCCGCCGCCGTCGAGAGCTGAGTCGCGAGCGTGAACCGGGGCGCCTGGCGATCGCGATGGATCGCCGGGCCTCCCATCAAGGCGCGCCCAGGGCCGGCGGGGTCTCTGTCCGCCGGGTGCGCCGGCGCCAGAACAGGAACACGGGCACGCCCGCGCCAAACAGCAACGTGCCCTTGAGCGCGTTGAGCGGGTTGGAGGCCGTGGAGCCCAGCAGGACGTACAGCGCCGCCGCGATGAAGAGGAGCGGGGTGATGGGATAGCCGGGCACCCGGTACGCGGCGCGAGGCACCAGCCCCTGGCGTTCGCGCGCTCGGTAGACGAACAGCGTCGCGGCCGTGGCGCCGAAGATGAGCCAGTCGGCGAAGACGACGTAATCGAGCAGCTCGCCGTACGTGCCCGTGCCCGTGAGGAGGATGGCCCAGGCCGCCTGGAAGAGGATGGCGTTGGAGGGCGTGCGGTAGCGCGGGTGCAGCCGGGCCATCCACGGGAAGAACAGTCCATCCGCCGCCATGGCCTGGTAGACGCGCGGAGATACCAGGATGACGAGGTTGAGGAACCCGAAGGTGGAGAGGGCGACGCCCAGGGTGATGAACGTGCGGCCCGCGGGCCCGATGAGCTGGCCGAGCGCGTCCGCCGCCGGAGCGCTGCTCGCCGCGAGCCCCACCGCGCCGAGCGTGCGCAGGTAGGTGAGGTTCGCGAGCAGGTACACCGTCACCACGCCGATGACGCCGAGCAGCAGGGCGCGCGGCAGGTTGCGCTCGGGGTCGACCATCTCCTCGGCCACGAAGTTCGTCTGCTGCCAGCCGCCGTAGCTGAACAGCACCGGGACGAGCGCCGCCCCCAGCGCGAGCACGAGGGAGTCGGGCGCCACCGGAGCGGCCACGACCTCCACCGCGGCAGGATGGGCGCTTTCGAGCAGGAGCCCTGCGCCCACGAGCACCGCGAGCGCCAGCAGCTTGAGCACGGTGAAGACGTTCTGCGTGAGCGTCCCGGACCGCACGCCGAAGTAGTTCACCCCGGAGAGCAGGAGGATGGCGCCGACGGCGAGGGGGAAGCGGAAGCCGGGCCCCAGGCCGGTGAGCGCGAGCGTGTAGTTGGCGAAGGTGACGGCCACCGCGGCGATGGCGCCGGTGGCGATCATCAGCATCAAACCCCACGCATTGAGGAACGCGGGCAGGGGACCAAAGGCATCGCGCAGATAGACATAGCTGCCGCCCGCCCTGGGGATGCGCTGTCCCAATTCCCCGTAGATGAAGGCGCCAATGAGCGCCACGACTCCGCCGAGCAGCCACACGGCCAGGGTGAGCGCGGGTGTGTGCACGCGCTGCGCGACGATGGCCGGGTTGAGGAAGATGCCCGAACCGATGATGCCGCCAATGACGAGCATCACCCCCGAGAACAAACCGACACGCCGGGCGTAGCCGTCGCGATGGGCTCCAGCTTCATCCTGTGTGGGGGAGGGGCTCATGGGCACCCAGCATATCGGCTAGCATGCCCGCGCCCGAACATGTCCATGTTGGAAGGAGGGGCCCCTTGGCGACTTCGGATGGCATCGACCCGGCGCTGGATGCCCTGGCGGTAGAAGGCCCCCTGTCAGGCGTGGAGAGTGCCCTGCGCGCGCTCCCCGCGGCCCAGCAGGCCCGTCGCTTCAGGCACCGCCTGCTGTCCGGGGCGCGGTCCCTGGCGCCGCTGGGGGTCGTCATCCTGTGCATCGGGATTGCTGGCACTGTCGAAGGCCCGCTGTCCGTCGTGGCGGGAGTCCTGGGGCTCGGGCTTGTGGCCGCATTGGGGATTCGCGGGATGTTCTCCACCCGCTTGCGCGTGCCCGGGCACGCTGGCGACGATCCGGGCCGCCGGCCGGAGCTGGTCGTCCGGGTGCTCCAGCGGCTCAAGGCGGACCTCGCACCGGACGCGTCCGTGCGCCTGCGGCTTCGTCCCGATCCCCGGCCCGAGGGACCGGGTTCGAGCCTGTATTTCCTCAAGGGCATCAAGACGGCTCCGCCGGATGTGTTGGACCCGTGGCTCACGTTGGAAACGCGGCTGGCGGATGGCTCGCACCTGCGGCTGAGCGCGGTGGAGCGACGCCGTGTCCGGGTCAGCGACCGTGGACCCAACGGGCCCCGGCGGCGCACGCGGATCAAGGAACACGATGCGCTGTTCCTGGAGGCCCGGCTGCGAGTGAAGGAGAAGCGGCACCCGCGGCTCGTGGCGCTGTCGCTCGACCGGGCCCGGGCGACCGTGCGCCTTCCTCCCGGCGCGAAGCTCCAGCGGCTGCGCATCACCGGAGAGCACCTGCGGCTCCGGATCCAGCTGGAGGAGACCTGGCGTCCCTTTGTCCCGAAGGACACGGGGGAGGAGAAGTCCTCCACCCCGGATGAGTCCCTCGCGGTGACGATGATGCTGCTGAGCCTCTACCAGATGCTCCACCTCGCCCGGACGCCCGTGGCCCCCAAGGTCGTCAAGCCGCCGCGCGAGAAGCCGCCACACCCGCGCGCCAGGTCGCGGCGCAGCCGGTCCGGGTGACCCCTGAAGCGGGAAGCGGCTCAGCCCACGATGGCCGTGGCTTCGATCTCCACAAGGACGCCCGGCTCGTAAAGCACCGAGACCCCGATCAGCGAGGCCGGCGCTGGCGAGATCCGCAGCTCCCTGGCGGCCTGCTCGATGCCGGCGATGAAGTCAGGCATCGCTTCGCGCTTCCAGTCGACCACGTAGAACGTCAGCCGGACGACGTCGTCGAACGTCGCCCCGGCGGCCGCGAGGGCGATGGCGACGTTGCGGTAGGCCTGCGCCACCTGTCCGGCCAGGTCGCCGCGAGCGACCAACTGGCCCTCCGCGTCGTACGCGACCTGTCCCGCGATGTGCACCTGCCGGGTGCCGGTGGCGATGGCCACCTGCCGGTACACGTCGGGCTTCATGATTCCGTCGGGGTTGAGCAGGGTCACGGGCATGGATCATCTCCAAAGGGAAGGTGAGTGACTGGCTCGTATACCGGGGCCATTGACGAACGGCGTTCCCCTCTCCCGCGACGCGGTCGCTACAATCGAGCGCCATCGATGAAGCGCTCCCAACTGGATGAAATCTTCGCCTTCATGTCCGTCGTGGACGCGGGCAGCTTCGTGGGTGGAGGACAGGCCCTCGGCCTGACGCGTTCGGCGGCTGGCAAGGCCTTGGCCCGGTTGGAATCCCGCCTGGGGGTGCGCCTGCTCAACCGCACGACGCGCCACCTGAGCCTCACCGACGAGGGCCGCGTCTTTCACGAGCGCTGCTTGCAGGTCCTCGCGGCCCTGGACGACGCGGAAGCCAGCGTCGGACAGCGCACGGGCACGCCCCGGGGGTTGCTGCGGCTCACGCTGCCCGCCGCGTTCGGCAGACTGCAGGTCCTTCCCTTGCTGCGGGACTATCTGCGGACCTGGCCCGAGGTGCAGGCGGAGGTGAGCTTCTCCGATCGCGTCGAGGACATCATCGAGGAGGGCTACGACCTGGCGGTGCGCATCAATGCCTCCAGCACCGACACGCGCCTGGTTTCACGGACCGTGGCCCGATACCCCGTGTTCGTCTGCGCGGCGCCCGCCTACCTGGACGCGCACGGCGAACCCGCCACGCCGGAGGACCTGGCGGGGCATGAGTGTCTGGCCTTCAGCAGCCGGACGCGACGGCAGCACTGGCAGCTGCGCCAGAAGGGCGGCTCCACGGTGAAGGTGGAAGGACGAAGCCGCCTGCGGCTCGACAGTGGCGAGGCAATCCGGGACGCAGCCGTCGCGGGGCTGGGCATCGCCTATCTTCCTGGCTTCCTGGTCAACGAAGACCTGGCGAGCGGGCGGCTCAAGGCGCTGCTTCCGTCCTGTGAGACGGAGCATGTCCCGATCATGGCGCTCTACCCGAGCAAACGTCACCTGCCGGCGAAGGTGCGGCGCTTCATCGACCTGATGGTCGAGCAATGGAACCCGAAGGCGCGCTGAGCCAGCCATCCCGCATCGTCACGGCTCGATGAGGAAGGGATTGCTGATCACCTGCTCCTGGAGGGTCCGCCCCTCTGAGTCGGTCCGCAGGGTGTCCACGTCGTGCACGATGCGGTACTCGCCGGCAGGGAACTCCGTGGGGAGCCTCAGCGTGCCATGGGCCCGGGCGCCGGCCTTCAGTGTGTGCTGGATGAGCGGACACGCCTCGCCCTCGTCCAGGTGCGGTGTGGTGCTCCACGCGGTGTCCTGACTGCGCTCGACTCGGACGGTGCAGAGGTTGTAGCCCACCTCGCGAGTGCCCTCGTTGCGCAGTTCGAACTGGACGGTGTCGCCGGGCCGATACTCCGTGGCGTCCGTGGAGAGAGAGACCTCTACCTCCCCACACGCCACCAGCAGCGTGGTGAGGGCCATCAACGGAAGTGTGAGTCGCATCTGCATCCTCCTGGGATTGGGCTCTGGCGCTGATGCAGCTGTCAGGCCATGGTCATCCCATCGTTTTCCGGGGGACCGTGCCGACAGGCCTCTCAGTTATTTGAGAGCCCCGGCCAGCGGACACGAAAAAGCCCCACCTCCCCGGGGGCACCGGAGAGGCGGGGAGGGGGCCATCCACGTCAGTCCGTCACTGACCGTCGAGCCTGCCGTCCAGGTTCCGGTCGAGCGCGATGCGCGTGCCGGAGCCCGGAGGCACCGCGGTGAAGGTCACCTCCTGGCCCAGGGTGTTCGCCAGCGCGCGCAGGGCCGTGGTGGTGAGGTTGGCGGTGCCGTCGTCTGGCCTCCACGTGCCGGCCACGCGGTCGAAGAGGAAGCCCTTCACGCGGGTTCCGATGGCGGCCTTCGCCACCAGGTCGGCCTCATACGTGGAGCCGCCGAGGATCTTCGACACGAACGGCGCCTTCGCCCGGGCGATGAGCAGGTCGATGCGCGCTCCCACCGCGGAGGCGTTCGTCGACGTGAGCGTCACCTGCTGTCCGACGATGGGCGCCAGGTCGGAGTCCACCGCCATCATGTAGGCCTCCACCTCGCGGCGATCGGTGTCGCCGCGGAAGCCCACCAGCGGCCCGCCGATGCTGGTGTTGGAGAAGACGATGGCGCTGAAGAAGCGGAACAGCGTGTCCACCGCGCCGTCGTGCGTGTAGCCGAAGCCGCGGATCTGGTCGCCCGTGGGCCCCGTCTCCGAGTGCTGGAAGAAGCTGCTGTCCGGGAAGCCGAACATGCCGACCTTCGTGTACATGTTGCGCACGTGGGGAATCTTCATGATCTGGCTGATTCCCTCGAAGCTGGCCTGACCGTCGGTGCCGAAGTGGCCCTGTGCGGCGTCGATGGTGTGACAGCCATTGCAGTTGAAGCCGGTGTTGGTGCCAATCGCCAGGCCGTCCACGCGGCGGCTACCGAAGTAGAAGTCGCGGCCGGATGCCTGGGTGGACGTGAGCGAGTTGTCCAGCTTGCGGATGGGGTTGGGCGGCAGCTGTACCTGGAGCTGGTAGTTCGTGAACTGGTTCATCTCCGCCTCGGTGGGCTGATCCACGCGGCCGAGCAACCCCGGGAAGGCGACGACGAAGTTCTTGAACGACAGGGCTTCGTCATACGAACCCGAGCCGAAGAAGCCCGTCGACCGGTCCCCGCGCCAGTGCATGGCGCCGGAGGTGGACATGCCGCGCAGGGTCTGCGTCGTCATGGGCCCCTTCATCGGGTGGAAGGAGTTCTGGTTGCCGGTGCCGTTGACGTCCGAGCTCGGGTGGCCGGTGAGCAGGCGGAACGCGCCAATCTCCAGGTTGCTCGCGAGCCGCTTGTCGATGGCGTTGGTCGTCACCGGGTCATCCGGGTTGCCCAGGTCCCAGGCGAGCTCGTCCTTGTCGCCAAAGATGTGGCAGCTGGCGCAGGAGGCCTCTCCGTTGGCCGAGGAGAAGTTCGCGTCGTAGAGGAACGGGCGGCCTTGCACGACGGAGGCGGGCTCGGGGTTGAAGAGGGCCGCCGAGGCCACCTGGCTCTTCGTGGCCAGGTCGATGACCTTCACCGCGTTGTCGAAGCGGGTCATCACGTAGAGGCGGTTGCGCGCCTCGTCCAGCACCAGGCCGCTGGGGCCGCCGCCGCTCACGGGGATGTAGTTGGCGCTCGCGGTCCGGGGATTGAAGGTGTCCGCCTCCAGCGCCGCGGTGTCGAACACGCCGACCTTGCTGGAGCTGAACGCGGCCACGTACAGCTTCGCGCCGTCGCTGGAGATGGCCATCTCCGTGGGCGTGGAGAGGCTGTGATTCTTCGCCGTGGAGTCAAAGCCGGGGGCGCCGGCCAGCTTCGAATAGTCGATGTGCTTGTTCAGGTGGCGCGGAGACACCGTCGTCCCCTTGATGACGGTGATGCGCATCTTCGCGATGTTGCCCTGCACCGTGCTGCCGCCGAAGGTGCCGGGGCCCTCGAAGCGGGTGTGGTTGTTGGCGTCGCTGTTGGTCGCGTACAGCGCGCCCGTCCGCGGGTTGGTGGCCAGGTTGAAGACGGTGGTGCCCACGCCCGTGTAGAACGCCTTCTGCTGCAGGCCGTCCGCGTCGATGGCGAAGACGTCCTTGTCCGGCAGGTTGAAGCGCACGCCGTTGTTCCAGTTGCGGCCGAGCGTGTCCTCCCAGCGGCTGAGGGCGCTGTTCCATTTGACGATGAGGCCCGTCTCCGGCGCCTTCGCACCCTGGGCGTTCGTGGAGGGGCCGGGCAGGCCGCCCAGGAAGAGGTTGTTGCCCCACGGGAACGAGTCCGGCTGGACCAGGCACACGCCCGCGCTGCCAAAGCCGTTGCACACGCTGTCCATGTTGATGGTCGTCGTCCGGTTGCCGGACTGCGCGATGGCCGCGTAGACCGTCTTCTTGTCCGGGCTGACGGCGAGGCCTCGCGGCGTGTCGCCGAAGAGCGTCAGGATGCGGACGGGCGTGCCGCCCAGTGTCGCCCCCAGGGACGCGGGGTTGAAGACCCAGATGTCCGCGCGGCCCACGCCCGGCGTGGTGAGCTGCGGGTCCCCCGCGCCGGGCACGGAGGCGATGGATGGATCCGTGCGCTGCTGGCCCCGGTGCGCGGTGGTGATGAACGCATTGCCGTTGGCGCCGGCGAACACGATGTCGCGCGGCTCGTCACCCACGAGCAGCGTGCGCACCACGTGCGGCGTGCCGCTCACGCTCACCACGCTGATGCTGTCGGACAGGTGGTTGACCACCCAGACCTCGGTGTTGTTGCGCACGCCGACGGACACGGGCTCCAGGCCCACCGGCACTTCCGCCGCGAGCGACAGGCCCGCGCTGGTGACATTGAAGACCTCCAGGCGGTTGTCCGGCGTGTTGACGGCGAACAGCTTCGTCCCGTCCGGAGAGAGGGCCAACGGACGCACGTGCGCGCTCTCGAACTCGATGAACGAGGGCGCCTGGGCTGCGGCGGGGGATGCGGCGAACAGCGATGCGGCGGCGCACAGCAGACCGGCTCGGGTGCGCCACCGGTTCTTGCTCGGGCCCACTTGCGGGGTACGGACCATGGGGATCTCCTGGGTGAGCGTGTAAGAGCTGCGCACTCGGGATTACCAGTGAGGCCCGCGACATCGCCCCCTCCGAAGGGAGGGGGTGGGGGAGGGCAATGCACGCATGGGGAG
>NZ_RAWR01000563.1:0-426 GCF_003986945.1 Corallococcus sp. AB018
ACACAAATCCGATCATGCAATGCAGCTAGGTATTTAGCAAGAACAACCCAAGGAGATCAAGATTCTAACCTCGAAACTCGGATCTAACGGTTTAAGCCTCAAGGATCAAGCTTGGAAGACACTCTCTCACTCAAGAATTCTTCTTCCTCCTCTCTAGAGCTTCTCTCTCTAAAACAAAGATTTGAGACAAGAAATGATTGGTTTCAAGGTCTGCCGGCTGCCTTAACAAACAGCTCGGACACGTGGCATCATCGGGTTGGCTCAGCTCCAAAAAGGTGATTGATGGACAAGACAAGTCTCTGAAAAAGCTTATGCAACAAGCTCGGGTAAGACACATCGGCAACAAGATGACAAAACATCGGCTAGGAAGGACGACACTTGACTAAGCTGTGCCACACCTTGGCCGGGGTGTGCCACATCTCGGCC
>NZ_RAWR01000564.1:0-426 GCF_003986945.1 Corallococcus sp. AB018
ACCGAGCTAAGATAGGGCGGGTCGTGACAGACCTTACGGCGTCGTGTTATTTCCTCTATTGAGAGGGCCGGTGGGTCTGTTTTCCTCAGTCGAAAAGATCGGCTGACCGGGCGTGAACTAAGCCTGGCCGAGCTGCGACTAGCAAACATTCGGCAGGGCACACAACTAAGTGGCGAGACCGAGCTACAGGTAGCTCGGGCTAAACTATGGACAAGTGAGGGATGGCACGTCTCTGACCGGTTAGCCGAGATCGGCAGATTCCAAATAACCTCGGATGAAGGTAGAACGGATGGAGGCCGGCATGCCTCGCGACTGGTATGCCACGATAAACCGATCAATATCAGCCCGGCCCATGAGCATCACCCCTCTGCCATGGGCATCACCCCTCTGCCCTTTTGCCAAGGGGCAGTCCGGTGGGGCATAGCT
>NZ_RAWR01000565.1:0-426 GCF_003986945.1 Corallococcus sp. AB018
CATCTCTCTCTTCCTAAACCCCAAAACCCAAATCTACCATCTTCTCACTTTCCGACACTGCCACATCCACCTTCTTTCGCTCTGATGGCTGCTTCATCGCTACCGCCGACTCCCACTCTAATCTCATCTTTCCATTTATCTTATTTCTTCTCTCTATCTCTTTCTATAGATTTGGATCTTTCCACCACCTCACAATCGTCTCTTTCCAAACCTTAGAACCCAAATACACTATAAACTCATTCGCTGACACTGCCACCTCCATTTCCTTTCGCTCCAATGGCCGCTTCATCGTTGTCAGCCTCGTTCATGTCTTCGATGCCAAGTTCCAAACCCCTTTTTGTGGCCTTCATGGCCAAGCCCGCCCTGTCTAGCTTATCCATTACCATGAGACTGGGTCCTTAATCTATCTATTAAGACTAAAGAATG
>NZ_RAWR01000566.1:0-426 GCF_003986945.1 Corallococcus sp. AB018
CTTAAGGATTACCCAATTTCAAGAAGGTCATCTCCTTGTGAAATATTTAGGGGTTCCCCTCATTCCTATTAGACTTAAAGCTACTGATTGCCAGAGTCTTGTGACTAGGATTACTGTTAGGATCAAGTCTTGGACTAATAAAACCCTGTCTTATGCTGGGAGGGCCCAATTGATTAGCACTATCCTTTTCTCCATGCAAGTCTACTGGTCCTCTCTTTTCATTCTTCCTAAGAGAGTTATTAAGGAGGTGGAAGCTTTGTGTAGGTCCTTTCTTTGGTCTGATCTCGGCCTTAAAAATACCGGTGCTAAGGTTGCTTAGGATAGAGTTTGTGCCCCTAAAAATGGAGGTGGTTTAGGTTTTAAGTCTATGACTATATAAAGCTGCTGTGGCTAAGCATGCTTGGTTTCTGATATCTTGTGGTGAGC
>NZ_RAWR01000567.1:0-425 GCF_003986945.1 Corallococcus sp. AB018
CCCTTTGCCTATATCCAAGTTGGCCGGGGTTGAGAAAAGCACCTCCGCCACCGAGAAAAGGCCTGCCGAGGCTGACCCCTCTAAATCAACTAAGTCAAAGAAGCCGAGATAGGACTCTGCAGCAACCTCGGGTTCTCTTAAATCTAATGAACCCTGGGCCCCCTCCATCACGATTGAGGACAAGCCAGTCAGAGCCGGTGACAGCGCCTCTGATATTGAGGTCGGCGTCGCCCTCTCCATTGCGCTGTTCCTTCTCAACGACCTCAACCGCATGGCCGAGGTCAGCGAATATGAAAATTTCGCTTTGATGGTGCAACACTCTATACTGGTAAATTCCTAACATTTGATACTCTTCATTCTTTGTGTTTAAACTTAAGTTTACTAACTTTGTTCATTTTGTTTTCCTAGGCGATCCAGCACGCACG
>NZ_RAWR01000568.1:0-424 GCF_003986945.1 Corallococcus sp. AB018
GTAGAAGGGCATCATGACGATGCCAAGGAACACCATCGCGGGTATAGCGCCGATCCAAAAGTAATGGACCGTCGGGATGCCGATCTGGGCTCCATTAGCCGACATTCCCATGATCTCGACGGCGCCGAGGTTCGCCGACACGAATGCCAGCCCTGTCACCCATCCGGGCAGGCTGCGTCCGGACAAGAAGAAGTCGAGGGAGTCGGACACCTGATGTCTGGCGGCCAGTCCGATTCCCAGGACGAACACGAAGTAAATGAGCAGTATCAGGTAATCAACGAACCCTGCGTTGATGAGTGTCTCCAACGGCATGGTGCGGAGTGGTCCTTTCGGTTGGTGCGGGGGAGGAACGGCCTCGTTGGCGTCGCCCCGTGGGGAACCATAGACCCCGGTGCGGCATGAGCGCATCTGCACCCGGTAGTTT
>NZ_RAWR01000569.1:0-424 GCF_003986945.1 Corallococcus sp. AB018
TCCATGTGTAAAGTATACTGCTTGGTGATCGTCTCACCTAATCTTTAGATTGTTAACTGCATAAGTTGATTCAGCTAAGTTTCTACCAACTATTTGTTAAGTTTAACGAGTTGCCTAGGGTTTAAAATAGAGTAAGTTTCGATCTTTGACTAATGTGACTCCCAGTGTTCAAATGAATTCATCTGAAGTTTTAGAACTGGAACTGCTCCTCTGTCTTAAAAAAATAGGTATTACATTTCTATATTAAGCAGTAACACAGTAGCAATTTCTTAAACTTGTGCTGGGAGCAATGCAAAAGAAATACTTGACAAGTTCTAAGCTATTAGAGCTAGCTAGCCTGAACCATTTTATCATTGGGGTATATTATTGCGTGATATTGGATAGTGAAACAGAATTTTATGACACAAATTTGCGAATATGTATG
>NZ_RAWR01000570.1:0-423 GCF_003986945.1 Corallococcus sp. AB018
CTACTAAGGTGCTCGCGACGGCAGTTGCCGTGACGATAATAGCGACTGGTGTGGCCGGTTGTAACCGTGACGGTGGAGCTGGTTCATCTGCATCGGGCACGGTGGTGTTTGCCGTCTCCACGCAAACTAACCCGTTCTTCGTTCAGCTTGTGGATGGGGCAAAGAAGGAGGCTAAGGCCAAGGGAGTTAACCTTCAGGTGCAGGACGCGTCAGACGACGCCGCCACCCAGGCCAACCAGCTTGCTAACGCGGTATCTACCTCAGCCAAAGTAGTTATCGTCAATCCGACTGATTCTGACGCCGTTGCGCCGTCTGTGAAGGCCCTCAATAAGGCGAAAATCCCGGTGATTACGGTCGACCGCAGCTCCAGCAGCGGTGATGTTGCTTCCTTCATTGCATCTGACAACATTGCTGGTGGTATCG
>NZ_RAWR01000571.1:0-421 GCF_003986945.1 Corallococcus sp. AB018
TTTTGGACTTGCGAATTGAACACTTAGGTGATTTAGAAAACATTAAGTCATTTGCTTAAGTAAATCTAATATCGTCAAACTACAATTACTCAGTAAATTCTCTTTCTTCGTGGATAAGCATGATTAATTTGTGTTACACATGGCCACTGAAGCTAAAGAAACTAATAGTTGGATAAGCTAATTAGTTCCTAGAACAAAAGAGAGAAGTTGGAGACGGACGGAGAGAGTTGGAGACACACTTTCTCCTTGAGGTCTAGAAGAGAAAGTTAGAGAACGGAAAGGGAAATAGAATGAAATTTGAAGGGAGTTCAAGCTCAGCATTTTGGACTTGCGAATTGAACACTTAGGTGATTTAGAAAACATTAAATGAGTTGCTTAAGTTAAACTGTTATCGTTAAGCTACAATTACTCTGTAATTCTC